>CAKSUE010000052.1 GCA_934501135.1 uncultured Eubacteriales bacterium
GGGGTACACCCGTTCCCATTCCGAACACGAAAGTTAAGCCTAATGATGCCGAAAATACTTGGCTGGTGACGGCCCGGAAAGATAGGACGATGCCAACTCTATAGTTTTTAGTGCTTTTAAGAAGAGAATATAAAACGGGGTGTTTGTTGGATGGAGAAAGATCAATGGTTTTGGCAGAATTTACAAGATCTCGTAAATCGATCCAAAATTATAATTGATAGACCAAAAGGTTCTTGTCATCCTAAATTTCCGGAAGCATCGCTTTATCCTTTAGATTATAGCATTTTAAAAGGGACTACTTCTATGGATGGGCAAAGTATCGATTGTTTTTGTGGTTCTCTTGAAGGTAAAATTGTTGTTGAAATTTTATATACTGTTGATATGATGAAAAAAGATTCTGAGATAAAGATTTTAATTGATTGTACAGAAAGTGAAGTAGATGTTGTACATGAATATTTAAATAAACCATTGTTTTTTAAGGCAGCGTTATTAAAGAGATAGAATTTGTAATAAATTTATAAAGAGTAGTATATACTATATTATAAATTTAATATAATCCTCAATAGCTCAGTCGGTAGAGCATGCGGCTGTTAACCGCAGGGTCGTTGGTTCGAGTCCAACTTGGGGAGCCAGGAGAGTCTTAATTTTAAGGCTCTTTTTTATTGCTTTATATTTAACTAAGGTACCGTATTAGTTAATTTGGCAATAGATTACAAATGTATACCGAATATAATATATAGCTATATCTCATAAATTAAGCAGAATGAAAGTAACAAATTAGATTAGAAGATAAATAATAAAATAAAAAGAAGCCTCATATAATTGAGGCTTCTTTTTATTCTACGGGAATAAATGTAAATTTTTGTGTTTTGTCTTCTGGTGAAAATTCTTGTAATTCTATGGTTTTATTATCAGTTTTTGATACTCCTAGAACATAATCATAATTTGACGACTGTTTAGTAGAAACGATTCTCACTGTCCCATCTGAATTAGAGATAAGTTTAAATTTTCCTGAGTTTCTTTCTGAACTAGTAGTACTAGGGTAAATATAGAATTCACCATCATCATTTAATGAATCTATTAAGAATTTCTGATCGTTATTGTCTGATTTTTTTGAGATTTGCAAAAAATCGTTAGTTGTCTCTAAACACATATCACTATCTACCATATTTATAAAGTATTTTTCATCTTCTTTGATGTAATTGGTTGATGGATCTTGAGATTCAACGTAAAATTTGTTTAATATTGCTGATACGTATTGCTGTGTGATCGGGATAGTCTCTTCTAAGGCATATTTAAAGTCACCCTTCTCTAAATATGGTTTATATTTGCATGTAGCCTTACCAAGTTCATTTAAAATTGTTCCGATGTCAGAATGCAGAACATGTTCATATAGTTCCGATGCACTTTTTATAGGATAAACAAGATACTTATATTCTTTAACAGAAAATTTATCAAAATCATTTACAATATTTTGTTTTACTTGGCAAGTGTGTGTTGGGCATCCAATATCACAAAGATAATGAATTGCTTTACCTAGTGAATCAAAAGATGCAGATTTGTTACCGTTTTTATATAGATTAATAGCTGCTGAATAATGTTCTTCAAACCTGGTCCTTGCGCTAATTGAGTATTGTTCATTCTTGTTTTTATAATATTGGCCAATTGTAGATGGTTCGCCTTCACATATATAACGGTGTGTGCCTGGAATTGCTTCTTTTCGCTTAGGTTCTATAGTTTTAGATTTGAAGTTATCGTATCCACTTACAAATGAAGATTCCATTGCTTTGCATTTCTTTTCATATGCTTTACATTTCCTTTTATATGCTTTATATTTTATGTGATATTTTATCACATCATTGCGATACTTTATTCTATCTTTTAATGAATATCCACAGTCTCTTAAATAATTACCTGACATATCTGCTGGAATACCTCGTATTTCTGGATATTCATCGGGATCAGTTGGTTCAAAGGGTTCAGATGGTTCAAAGGGCATAATTGGTTCAGTTGGTTCAATGTTTTTATAGAATTTGTTTACCTCCTCTTTTCCATCTGACTTCAAAACATAACATGCTCTGTCTAAAATATCTTCTGAAATAGATGCTTCCCAAGCAAATGCATTTAGGGATAAACAATTAGCTGCTATTAGTCCAGTCATCAATAGACAACATAACCTTTTGGTTGTTTTCATAAAATTTAAACTTCCTTTCATTTAGTCTAACAATAGTGTAACATAGTTTATGTGTCAATTCAATTAGATAGTTTATCAAAATATATTTTACTTAAGCGAAGTAATTAAGTCTATTTTGTATAATAAATTATTTTTATATTTGTTATTTTAACATTGGCTTTTTCATATAATCATATGAGCGCTATTCTGGAGGTAATTATGGAGATACATGTTGTAAAAGTTGGTGATACTGTCAGTTCAATAGCACAGCTGTATGGCGTATCATATAAAAGATTAATATTTGATAATCAAATTGTAAACCCTAATAAATTAATTGTTGGACAGTCACTTATTATACTGTTGCCTGAGATTGTGCATACTGTAAGTCAAGGTGAGAGTTTATATACAATAGCTAAGAATTACAATGTTTAATGTTATTTATGAATAACTTTTTATTAACAAATACAAAAATATTTGACATATTTAAGATGTTGGATTATATTTTATTTGTACGATATATAATTTTTATATTTTTTTAAAAGAAGGGATGTTAAAAAATGAAAAAATGGATTATAGGAATAGTTAGCTTTTTACTGATAATTTTTATTGCTTTTTTAGGTGTTGGTAATTACTTCTTTAACTATGCTCTTGTAAGAAATGATGGAGAAGTAGCAGGGGCAGAAAGAAATGTTGAATCATCAAATTACAAAAATGATAAAGAGAATAAAATATATTTAAATAGAAAAATCCAAAATGAAAAGAACAATTTGTGGTTGAATTCTGTAAATAAAAAAGAGGTTTCTATACAATCTAATGATGGTCTTAGATTATCTGCATCAGAATTTACAGTAAATGATGAGGATAATAAATGGGCTATCCTTATTCATGGTTATACCACTGATCAATCAAATATGTATGATGTAGCAAGACATTATAGTGAAAAGGGCTACAATACACTTACGCCTGATTTAAGAGCCCATGGAAATAGTGAAGGAAAATATATTGGTATGGGTTGGCTTGATAGAAATGACCTAATACTGTGGATAAATTACTTAATGAATAATTACGATGATACGCAAATTTTTTTACATGGTGTTTCTATGGGGGCTGCAACTGTTATGATGGCAAGTGGAGAGGATTTGCCAGAGAATGTGAAAGCTATTGTTGAAGATTGCGGATACACTTCAGTTTGGGATATATTTTCTTCCGAGTTAAAGTTGAGGTTTAATTTACCTCCTGTACCGGTATTAAATGCCGCTAGTTTTGTAACAGATATAAGGGCCGGATATAATTTTAAAGAGGCTTCTGCAGTAGAACAAGTAAAGAAATCAGTTAAACCTATGCTATTTATTCATGGAAATGATGATGACTTTGTGCCAGTTGATATGGTTTACAAGATTTATGAAAGTGCAAATGTTACCAAAGAACTTGTTATAATAGACGGAGCAGGCCATGCAGAGAGTAAGTTTGCAGATGAAGATTTATATTATGGCTCAGTTTTTAACTTTATAGATAGATATGTAGTGTAAAATAAATAAGATCCACCAACAAATTATGTTGGTGGATCTTTATATTGTTCTGTATCTAATTCGGATGTACAGTTTGGACATCTTGTTGCTTTTATATTAATTTCAGTATAGCAAAAAGGGCATTCTTTTGAAGTTATTTCGTTTTCCAGTTCCTTACCTTTATTGTGAACGAAAGAGAGTTTATTCATAGCTTTTATAAAAATAAATATTATAAATGCCATAATCAAAAAATTTATAACTGCAGTTATAAAAGAGCCATATCTAATAGACACATTACCTATATTCAAAACTTTGTCAGAAAAATCAGTTTTTGTAAACATACCAATTGCAGGTGAGATTATGTCATTAACAAGAGAATTTACTATCCGCTGGAATGCTGTTCCTATTATAACACCAACAGCTAAATCTATTACATTACCCCTTAATGCAAATTCTTTAAATTCATTTATAAATTTTCTCATATTAATCATTGTGTTTTAATAAAATCAAATATCATAAAGAAGTGAAATATACTTCCAGCCAAAACAAATAGGTGCCATAATGAATGCACATATTTAGCTTTTGATTTTTTACCTATTGCATATATCACAGCGCCCACAGTATAGAATAGTCCTCCAACAAACAAAAAGACAAGCTGAAGTGAATTTACACTTTCAATAAGAGGTTTTATAGCAAATATAACACACCATCCCATACCTATATAACATGCCATAGAAAATTTTGCGTATTTTTTTAAATTAATTGAATTAAGAACTATACCAACAATAGCTGCTGCCCATACTACAACTGCTAAAATAATCCCAAGCGTGTTAGGTAACATTAGTAAGCTTATTGGTGTGTAAGTTCCTGCAATTAATAAAAAAATCGAACAGTGATCTAAAACTCTAAATACCTTTTTGGCTCTATTTATACCCAATGCATGATAAAGTGTAGAGACAATATATAGTATAAAAAGTGTACTAGCATATATTGTTACACATGTAATTGTTTTTGCATTATGGTTTGAGAATATTGGCAGTAAGACTATAGCAGCTATTGCTAAAGCTGCGCCTATCCCATGAGTAACAGCATTTAGAATTTCTTCTAACAGTGTGTAGGAAGGTAAATTGAAAAGTTTTCTTTTTTCTTCTTTACACATTTTGCTTTTTTCATAAGAGATTTCTTTTGTCATATGTGCACCTCCAAGCTGAGTTCTCAGCTTTTAATTGATATCATAGCAACCATGCAGCCTCTTTTGCCTTCTGTTTTCCTGTGTGAGAACAATAATTCGTGGTTGCACTTTGTACATAGATCACTTACACTTATATTATTTTCCTGTATACCAGCCTTTAAAAGTATGTGTTTATTAGTTTCGTGTAAATCTATTAGATACTTACCATTTTTATTATGCTTTATAAACTTTTTTGTGTCAAGGTCATTTAATCCCAAAAATTCTTTATAAACGGGGTAGTCAACCTCAAAGCAACAGTAACCTATAGCTGGCCCAATGCCACAAACTATATCAGATCTTTTAGAATTATATGTATTTTCCATTTTGTCCACCATAACTTCTCCGATCCTTTTTACCGTACCCCTCCAGCCAGCATGGGCTAACCCCACAACTTTTTTTATAGGGTCTATAAAAAATAGGGGAGTGCAGTCTGCATAGTAGGTTACAAGTGTTACATCATTCCGGTTTGTAACGAGCCCGTCAATACTTTCCTGATCGTGACTTTTGTATATACCAATACCTTTATCAGCTGAATTAACAACTCTAATATTTAAATTATGGTCCTGTGACGAAGCTACAAGACTGTTATAGTCAAATCCTGTGGCATCACAGAATAAATGATAATTTGCTATAACATTTTCCTTATCGTCTCCTCGGCTGAAGCCTAAATTCATTGATGCATATTCGCCTTTGCTGACACCACCAATTTTTGTTGAGAAAGCGTGATTTATAAAGTCGTATTTATCAAATTCCTTGAATGTTAAATATAATACGTTATTTTTTATATTTAAATCCATTACATCGCTCTTATATTTCATACCTATCTCCTAAATCAATCAATTTTTTTTGGCGAAACAATACGTTTTTTGATAACAATACCATCATATGTAAGTTTAAGCTGTAATTTTCCTGTAAATTCATGATCACAATTCTGACATTTAAATTTTGCTATAAGATTATTACAACTATACTTCCATTTTGTTATTCTTTTTGCT
>CAKSUE010000053.1 GCA_934501135.1 uncultured Eubacteriales bacterium
TCTAATACGGCACCCTTTCTTCTTAGCTTAGCACCATCGGCCACAACAGGAAATTTTACATATATAGAATGACACTTATCTTCAGAATATTCAATCTCTGCTTCTGCTAATGCAGTATTACACTCGGGACACCAATACACTGGCTTTAAACCCTTATATATATGGCCTTTACATGCCATTTCAGCAAATAATTCTATTTGTTTAGCTTCAAATTCCTTTAAAAATGTTATATAAGGATTATCCCACTCTGCTATTATTCCAAGTCTTTTAAATTGATCTCTTTGATCATTTACATATCCTTGTGCAAAATCATGACATATTTTTCTTAATTCTATATCAGACATTGAACTAGCCTTCTCAGCACCTACTTTAGCTCTTGCCTTTAATTCTGTAGGTAGACCATGCGTATCCCATCCAGGAACAAATGGGGATTTAAAACCAGACATATTTTTATATCTTACTACAAAATCCTTTAATATTTTATTTAAAGCATGTCCTAAATGTATATCTCCGTTTGCATATGGAGGTCCATCATGCAGAACATACAAAGGTTTGCCAGCATTTTTTTTCATAAGTTTATTATATATGTCTTTTTCTTCCCAATTATTTAAAGTTTCCGGTTCCTTTTGAGGAAGGCCTGCTCTCATAGAAAAACTTGTCTTTGGCAGGTTAAGTGTATCATTATAATCCTTTGACATTATTAATCCTCTCTCTAGTTTATTTTTTTCTTTGCAAAAGATTTGTTGGAGATTCTATCTCATCATCTGTACTTAAGTTATAATTTTCTCCAAATTTTAATTTATTATATTTTTTCTCATTTTCTTTTTGTCCATTTAAAACATCATTTGAAATTAGACCACTTCTGCCAAGAATTGATGAACTTCTTTTTTCTAAAAGCTTATTCACTTCTTGGTTTACTTTATCTATGCTTCCAATAAAAGAATTGTTATTAAGTTTAAGTTGTTCTGTTTCTTGTTTTTGCTCGATATTCTCTTCCTTTTTTAGCAAATCTGCACTTGGCAGTGCATCTATTAACTTTAAATGCTCTTTATACATTTTTAATAACTTTGTTCTAAAATTGATTGCCTCTTTTTTTGTTTCATATAATTCAATTTTTTTTGATTCTAAATCATTCTTTGCTCTAGAAATAATCTTTTCAGCTTCTACATTAGCATTATTTAAAATCTCATCAGCACTTTTCTTAGCTTTTTCTATCATATCGTCAGATTTTTGTTTAGTTTCCTTTAATGAAGCGTCAGACAATCTTTTAGCATTTAATAGAGTCTCTTTTAAATAATCTTCATCATCTCTATATCTTTTTACTTGGCCTGCTAAAATAGAAATCTTTTTCTCTAATTCATCTTTCTCTTGAATAAGTTTTTCCACTGTTTTTTGAACATCATCAATAAAAATATCAACGTCTTCTGGACGATATCCCCTCATATTTGATTTTCTAAAGCTTACATATTTTATATCATCAACTGTTAACATATATAACATTCCCCTTTATAACGGTAAATACATTTATATATAGAAACCGGAAAGTTTTCACTATCCGGCTTTCTTATACAAAAATTTCAACTAAAAATATACACCATTACTTTCAAGTTCATCTAAAAAATCCTCTCCCGTAAAATCAACATTATATGGTGTAATTACATAAGTTCCCGTTGCTACTTTTTTGATCTTTCCGCCATTAGCATAAGCAACACCGCTAAGAAAATCTATTATTCTTCTTGATGCATCATTATTAGTATTTTCTAGATTTAGAACTATAGTATGTATCTTTAATAGTTCATCTGCAATTGCACGTGTTTCTTCACCAAAACGTTCTGGTTTAAACAAGACAACTTGTAATTTAGCTGTTGCATGAATATTAACAACTTTACTATTCTCACGTTTTGATTCAGGTTTTCTTACTTGTTCGTGTTCTCCCTGATCCATCTCATCTTGAATATCATCTTCCTGATAATCATACTCATCATATTCATCTTCTGGTGGAGTCCACATATCTTTAAATTTTCTAACTAAACTAGGCACTCTCTAATTACCTCCTAAAACTTTAATACTGTCTTTTTCCAAACAACGCTGAACCTATCCTTACCATCGTACTTCCCTCTAAAATAGCTTCAACATAATCATTTGACATTCCCATAGAAAGAACATCCATGCTAATATTATCTATTTTTTTCTCCTTTATGTCAATAAAAATTTTATTTGTTTTAAAAAAATATTTCCTAGACTCCATACTATCTCTACATACAGGAGGTATTACCATTAATCCTTTGACATTTATTGACGTCATTTGACTTAATTTTATCAACAAATCTTCTAAATTCTCAGGGAAAACTCCAGATTTATTTTCTTCTTTCCCAATATTAACTTCAATCAAAATATCAGTAACTATACCCATTTTACTGGACAAAGAGTTGATCTCATCAGCTAATTTTAACGAATCTACTGATTGAATCGACCTAACTTTACCTACTATTTTTTTAACTTTATTAGTCTGTAAATGCCCAATCATATGAAGATTGCAATTATCAAGCTTTAGATCATCGTATTTACCTAATAACTCTTGAACTTTGTTCTCACCAATATTATTTAACCCAAGAGAAATAGCATAATTTATTATTTCAACCGGAACAGTTTTTGTCGCAGCCAATAGAGTTATATCTTTTATATCTCTGCCGGATTTTATTGCTGCATTAAATATATTTTCACTTATCCTTTTATAATTGTCCCCTACGATCTGTAATATATTATTACCATTATTTGATAATTTTTCCATCATATAAGTTCGTCCCTTCTGTTATAACTTCATCCAAAAGATTAATTGTCTCACCATTAAATAATTTATCAGATGAAGGATTTTGATCACATACAACATAATTATTATCTGAATAAAGTGGTATCACTTGTTTAAATAATATTTCTTTTCCTCTTAAAATATAAACACCTTGAACTTTTTTTTCATCTGAAATTTCATTTCCATCATCGTCTACCGATGTTTTCTTGATAATTCCCTCATGAAGTGATTTTTTACTTATTAATAATCCACTATATGTATCAATATCAACTTTTACTGTTTCATTTCTAATTAAAGCTAATCTGCTATTCATATTGTTAAGAGTTAATATAATTGCAGCTTCAGACTTTTTATCTTGTTGATTTACTGCTGCAACAGTAGCGGGAAATTTCTCTTTAGAAACGAGTGGCAAAGTAACATTAACATTTTTTCCTTCGTATAATTTAAATGCATCATTACTCGATACAGTACAAATAATATACCAATTAACACCTCTAATAACTTTACCAACTGCACTTGTATTTAAGGCAGATTTCTTTTCAAAATTTAAAATAGATTTTACATCATCAGGTGAAAACGACAAAACTTTAGTAAAATCCACCAACTTTTCATATCCATCCAACTTACTTACAAAGTATCCAGATTCTGGGGATAATATTTTCCCAATATTTGAACCATGGGTTTTATATAAAGCGTCTCGTTTGGTCTGTAATTCATTAATTTTGCTGTTAAAGTTATTGGTTTTTCCTGTTATAATTTGTTTTTCATTCATTAAATATAATATATTAGATTTATTTTCCTGCATACTATTATAATTAGATACATCTACATCTTTAATCATTTTTTGAATTAATGTCTCAATTTGTTTATCAACTGCAAGCGGATCTGAATTATAAGTATTTGAAAGATATGATAATTGTTTTAAATTTTTAATTTCTTTATCTATATCTTTTATTTCCTTTTGTGCTTTTGCATCATCAGAGTTATTAAATATTTCAGCAACTACACCATTTTTAGAAATTTTTTCTCCTTCCTCAAGTACATACGACATAACGCCATCTGAAATATTGTCAATAAAGACTTCATCTCTAACAGCAAAAGACTCCGTTTGAATAGAATCACTTAACGAAGTATACGTTGCAGGCTGAGTTTTCACTTTTGCAAAGTTAGATACATATATTTGGTATCCAATATAAGTTAATGACAATATTAAGGTAAGGACAAATACTACCTTTTTCTTCATATTAATGTCTCCCAAAATACTACTTAAAATACTACTTATAATTTTTCGAAATAATACAGTAAATCTTCTCTATCATTTCTTATTATCCATCTAACCCTTTTATCTCTTTTAAACCAAGTAATTTGCCTCTTTGCATAGTGTCTGGTGTTTATTTTTATTCTTTCAATACAACAATCAAGCGGCATTTCTCCATTAAAATAAGGGATAAATTCTTTATACCCAATAGCACCCATTGATGTTTTGCTATAAGGCATTTTAAGGATTTCCTGTGCTTCTTCTACCAGCCCTTTTTCTACCATTTTATCAACTCTATCATTAATTTTTTTATATAAATCAGATCTGTCTTTAAAGTCCAGTCCTATAATTTTAGCATTGTATGGTGATGGCGAATTTCTGGAATTTTTAATTTGTTCAGTCATGGTAATGCCGGTAGCTTTATATATTTCTATTGCTCTAATTATTCTTCGTGCATTCTTTGTATTAGATAATCGTTCGTATGATTCTGGATCAAACTCATTTAACTCAGTTAATAGAGATTCTATACCCTCAATCTCAGCTTTTTTATTTAGATGTTCCCTTAAAGACTCATCAACATTATTTTCTTTAAATTTAATATTATCTATTAAAGAGTTTACATATAAACCTGTCCCACCGCATATTATAGGAAGTTTATCTCTAAAATGTATATCCTTAATGCACTGATGAGCTGCATTAACATAATCTGCAACACTAAATTCTTCAGAAATATCTAGAAAATCAATTAAATAATGTGGAATTCCTTTCATTTCCTCTTTGGAAGGCTTAGCTGAACCTATATTCATCTGTTTATATATTTGCATTGAGTCCGCAGATACAATTTCACCATTATACTTTTCTGCTAAGCGCACTGCAAATTCACTTTTACCCGAAGCAGTAGGTCCTACAACTGCAATAATTGGTATTTTATCGTCATTCATATTTATCATATCCTACCAAACTGTTTTTCTATTTCTTTTTTAGTAATGTTTATTAATATAGGCCGTCCATGTGGACAATGACGTGCTTCAGGATTTTCTTCAAGTTTTTTTATTAATGCGATTAATTCATCAGTGTTGCTTTTATCACCAGATTTAATTGCTGCTCTACATGCAATATTATGATAAATCCAATCTACATGCTTAGTATTGATATCCTCTTTACTTTCTAAAATATATCAAGCAATTTCGATAATTGATTCTGAAATATCATTATGGTCTAAATACAAAGGTGCACTTCTAACAATAACTGTCCCTGAACCAAAATCATCTATCTCAAAACCCGCCTCGCTAAATAAATCTAAATTAGATATTACCGCCGAATATTCTCTTTTTTCAAGCGTAACGGTTAATGGAGTTAACAGATATTGAGAAAACGATTTTCCTGATTCTTTTTTTAGCTTTTCGTATATTAATCTTTCATGTGCGGCATGCTTATCTATTAATAAAAGCTTACTGTCATTTCGTTCTACAACTATATATGTATTAAATACTGGTTCTAAAAATAATATGGTGTTTTATCAATCTATATTAACTCATTTTAGTATAAAACATCATGTTGTTCATGATATAGATAGTGAATTTGATAAAAATGGAGATGCAAATTCAGCTTGGACATTAAACTTACGTATATGGGAGCAAATAGTAAAGTCTAATACGGAGGCATATGAGGGTATAGCAAGAAGATATACTCACAATAAAAACTTTGAAGATGCTCATCCGGGATATAAATTAAATACAAAGAAGGGAAAACCATTAAGTGCATATGAG
>CAKSUE010000054.1 GCA_934501135.1 uncultured Eubacteriales bacterium
ATATAATATGTTTAAGGTTATTCCGGAAAATACAAGTGAATATTATTGATATCTTTTGTTATTATAATTATACTAAGGGGATGATATCTTTGGGCGCATTTTCTTTTATTACAGAAACGGCTAAAAGTCTAACATTACCTATTATTATAATGTGGGTTATAGGCGGTTTGCTTATTTGGCTTGCAATAAAGAAAGATTTTGAACCGGCATTGCTTTTGCCTATAGGCTTTGGTGCTATACTTGTTAATTTCCCGTTATCTGGAGTTATAGGTGACCATGGAATAATACAGTGGCTTTATCATGTTGGTATAGCAGCTTCTGAAGCATTTCCACTTTTGCTATTTGTGGGAATTGGTGCGATGATAGACTTTGGACCGCTGCTTTCTAATCCTAGAATGCTGCTTTTTGGATCTGCAGCTCAATTTGGAATATTTTTAACTATAATTGTTTCGGTACTGTTGGGCTTTCCGCTAAAGGATGCTATGTCCATTGGTGTTATAGGTGCAGCAGATGGTCCAACATCTATATTAGTGTCTCAACAGCTTAATAGTGCATATAAAGGTGCTATAGCTGTGGCTGCATATTCATATATGGCTTTAGTTCCGCTTATTCAGCCTTTTGCTATTAAGGCGGTAACAACAAAGAATGAAAGAAAAATTAAAATGCCTTATAATCCTAAGAAAGTTTCGAAAACAACAAAGATATTATTCCCGATAATCGTCACATTGGTTGCAGGGCTAATTGCTCCAGATTCAATAGCTTTAGTAGGATTTTTAATGTTTGGAAATTTAATTAGAGAATGCGGAAGGCTTGAAAATTTATCTCAAACAGCGCAAGGGCCGCTTGCAAATTTAATTACAATATTTTTGGGAATAACTATTGCATTTCAGATGCAGGCATCACAGTTTTTAACCTGGGGAACATTAGTTGTTATGTTTTTAGGTTTAGTTGCATTTACATTTGATACTATTGGCGGAGTAATGTTCGCAAAGTTTTTAAATTTATTCCTTTCTAAAGACAAGAAGATAAATCCTATGGTCGGCGGAGCTGGAATATCGGCGTTTCCGATGTCTGCAAGGGTTATTCAGAAAATGGCGATTAAAGAAGATAATCAAAATCACTTACTGATGCATGCTGTTGGTGCAAATGTGGCAGGGCAGATTGGATCTGTTGTAGCGGGTGGAATTATACTGTCTCTTGCACGTTCGTTCGGGCTATGTTAATGATATGAATGACTTGAAAGGAGATCGATTAAGGTGCATTTATTAGATTTTAACAGCTTGATAGGTATAGTTCATACTGCGGATATTAAGAATTCGCTTTGGTTAATGCTTCAGGGGATGGTTGGCATATTTTTAGTTATGCTTATTATTTATCTTGTGATAGTAATATTAAGTAAAGTATCTTCTAAGAAAATAGATAATAATAAACAAGAGGGAGAGTAATAATAATGGCGAACCAGAAAAAAATGGTTGAAGAAATAACATCAATGGAAGAGGATTTTGCCAAATGGTATACTGATATAGTCAAAAAGGCAGAGCTTATGGACTATTCTAGCGTTAGGGGCTGTATGATAATAGAACCATACGGCTATGCAATATGGGAGAATATACAGAGGATTCTTGATAATGAGTTTAAAAAACTTGGACATGAGAATGTTTCTATGCCTATGTTTATTCCTGAAAGCTTACTTCAGAAAGAAAAGGATCATGTAGAAGGCTTTGCCCCTGAGGTTGCATGGGTAACGCATGGGGGTAATGAGAAACTTCAGGAAAGATTATGTGTAAGACCAACATCTGAAACTCTATTTTGCGATCACTATGCAAATGTTATACATTCGTGGAGAGATCTTCCTAAACTTTATAATCAGTGGTGTTCAGTTGTGCGCTGGGAAAAAACCACAAGACCATTTTTAAGATCTGTTGAATTCCTATGGCAAGAAGGGCATACAATGCACGAAACTAAGGAGGAAGCAGAAAAAGAAACGGAGCAAATGCTTAATGTGTATGCAAACTTTTGTGAGAATGAGTTAGCTATACCAGTTATTAAAGGAAAAAAGACAGATAAAGAAAAATTTGCTGGAGCAGTTTCTACATACACAATAGAAGCTATGATGCATGACGGCAAAGCACTGCAGTCTGGGACAAGCCATTTCTTTGGAGATGGATTCTCAAAGGCATTTGATATAACATTTCAAGATAGAAATAATAAACAAAGCTATCCGTTCCAAACATCATGGGGGGCTTCCACAAGGCTTATAGGTGGTATAATAATGACTCATGGTGATGATAATGGCTTGGTTTTACCGCCAGCTGTAGCACCTATTCAGGTTATAATTCTTCCTATAGCTATGCATAAAGAGGGCGTTTTAGAAAAAGCAAAAGAAATTGAAACAAGGCTGAAGAAAGTTTGCAGAGTGAAGGTAGATGATTCTGATCAAAGTCCAGGTTGGAAGTTTGCTCAGTATGAGATGAAAGGTGTTCCTTTAAGATTGGAAATAGGACCTAAAGATATTGAAAAGAATCAGTGTGTATTAGTAAGACGTGACAATAGAGAAAAGATTTTTGTACCTCTCGACAATATAGAAGAAGAGATTCCTAAGGCTTTAGAGCTTGTAAGGCAGGGTATGTATGACAAGGCTTATAAAAGAAGAGAAGAAATGACATACATAGCAAAAAATCTTGATGAACTTAAAAATATTGCCGATACAAAACCAGGATTTATTAAAGCTATGTGGTGTGGGTCTCAGGAATGTGAAGAAAAGTTAAAAGAGATTTCGGGAGTTTCTTCTAGGTGCATTCCGTTTGAGCAAGAACATTTATCTGATGAATGTGTGTGCTGCGGTAAAAAGGCAGATAAAATGCTTTATTGGGGTAAATCCTATTAATATAGTTTATACCGAGTCCTACTGCTGGACTTGGTATTTTTTGTTTCAAAATTTTTATAAAAAGCTTGCAATGATCTATAAAGTATGATATTATAATTAAGCGTGACTGCAACAGATATGCGAGGAAGCGGGAGGTTGCGGCTTTTGGCCGGTTTTTCCGTGGAGTATGTCCGATTTTAAACCGGGCGACAAAAAATATTAGGATGTAAAAAGTATGAATTCTATACTTTTATGTCTAAACGCTTTTTGGCCTAACCCGGATGTGACTCTGCTTTTGAGTCAGTCCGGTTTTTAAATGTCCATTAATGAAACACCCGGAAGGGTGTAAGGTCAAAACGGCGCGCCCGCCATCTACAAAAAGGAGGCGATTTTAGTGGCAGTCAAAGAGAAAATTAGGATAAGATTAAAGGGTTATGATCATCAACTGGTTGATCAGTCAGCAGACAAGATTGTTCAAACTGCAAAGCGCACAGGTGCCAGAGTTTCAGGTCCTGTTCCGCTACCAACAGAAAAACAAGTTGTTACTATTCTACGTGCTGTTCATAAGTACAAAGACAGTCGTGAACAGTTCGAGACAAGAACCCATAAAAGACTTATCGATATTCTCAGACCATCAAATAAGACTGTTGAGTCTTTGATGAGCTTAGAACTCCCTGCAGGCGTTGAAATAGAGATTAAACTCTAATTTAACCAACCGCAAGAGGGTCATGTTGGGGAAACTCAACCAATAACCAGTAGGAGGTAAAATATGCAAAAGGCAATCATTGGTAAGAAGATTGGTATGACACAAATCTTCGATGAAAAAGGAAATGTAGTTCCTGTTACAGTTGTTGAAGCCGGACCATGCGTTGTTTCTCAGAAGAAGACTATTGAAAACGACGGATACGCATCAGTTCAAATCGGTTTTGGCGACTTAAAGCCTCACAAAGTAACTAAACCTATGAAAGGTCACTTTGATAAGGCTGATGTTGCTCCTAAGAGAACTCTTAGAGAGTTTCGTTTTGATGATACAGATGCTTACAATGTTGGCGATATCATCAAAGCAGATACCTTTGCAGCAGGTGACAAAATTGATGTCATAGGAACAAGCAAAGGTAAAGGCTGTGCCGGTGTAATTAAACGTTGGAATTTCCAAAGACTTAAAGAGAGTCATGGTACAGGTCCTGTTGCCCGTCATGGTGGTTCAATCGGATGCTGTTCAGATCCTTCCAGAGTTTTTAAGGGAAAGAAAATGGCTGGTCATTTAGGTGCAGAAAGAGTAACCGTTCAAAATTTAAAGGTTGTTAAAGTGGATGCTGAAAACAATCTAATCGCTATCAAGGGTGCAGTACCAGGTCCTAACGGCGGTACAGTAATTATACGTGATAGCGTTAAAGCGTAAGGGAAGGAGGAGTTGTAATGCCTACATTAGCAGTACTTGATATGTCAGGTAAAGAGGTAGACAAAGTCGACCTTTCTGATAACGTATTTGGAATTAAGCCTAACACAGTTGTTATGCATCAGATGGTAGTTAACTATCTTGCAAATAGACGTCAAGGAACACAGTCAGCTTTAACACGTGCTGAAGTTTCCGGAGGTGGAAAAAAACCTTGGAGACAAAAAGGCACAGGTCGCGCAAGACAAGGCTCAACACGCTCACCTCAATGGAGACATGGCGGTATTGTATTTGCTCCAAAGCCTCGCAGTTACAGATTCTCTGTAAACAAAAAGGTTAGAAGGCTTGCGATGAAATCTGCTTTTTCAAGCAAGGTTTTAGATAACGATTTAATTGTTCTTGACTCAATTAAATTAGAAGAGTTTAAAACAAAAACTATCGCAGAAATGCTAAAAGCATTGGGTGCAAATAAAAAATCTTTAATTGTTATCCCAGAAGTTGATGAAAAAATTATTAGATCAGCAAGAAATATTCCTGGTGTTAAAACAGCTCAAGTAAATACTTTGAATGTATACGATATGATGAATGCTGATAAACTTATTATTTTAAAGGATACTGTAAGCAAAATTGAGGAGGTGTATGCATAATGGCAGCACAGGATATTATCATACGCCCAGTTATCTCTGAAAAGAGTATGCTAGGCACAGCCATGAAAAAGTACACTTTTAAGGTTGCTAAAGATGCTAATAAAATTGAGATCGCTAAAGCAGTTGAAGAGTTATTTAATGTAAAAGTAGCTAAAGTAAATACTCTTAACGTTAGAGGTCGTCTTCGCCGTCAGGGTAGATCACAAGGCTATACTCCGTCTTGGAAAAAGGCTATTGTTACCTTAACTGAAGATAGCAAAAATATCGAGTTCTTTGAGGGCATGATCTAAATAAATTAGCAAAAGCATAAAACGGCAATGTATGGGATATGGATCCCGCCAAGCCATACAAAAGGAGTGAATTATATGGCAATTAAAAATTTTAAGCCGACCACGCCTTCAAGACGTAACATGTCGGTTATAGATTACTCCGGGCTTTCAAAGGTAGAGCCAGAAAAAAGTCTTTTGGCTCCACTAAATAAAAAATCCGGGCGTAACAGCTACGGCAGAATTACAGTTCGTCATAGAGGTGGCGGAAACCGTAGAAAATATCGTTTAATTGATTTTAAACGCCAAAAATTTGATGTCCCGGGAAAAGTAATGACTATTGAATACGATCCCAACCGTTCAGCTCATATTGCTCTTATTCAATATGAAGATGGCGAAAAAAGATATATAATTGCGCCAAACGGATTAAAAGTAGGGGACACAATTTCAGCAGGTAAAGATGCAGACATTAAGCCTGGAAACGCTTTACCTTTAGAGAATATTCCAGTAGGTACTTTTATTCACAATGTTGAATTGTATCCTGGAAAAGGTGCACAGCTTGCAAGATCAGCAGGTAATATGGCTCAGTTGATGGCAAAGGAAGGCAGATTAGCTCTTTTAAGATTACCATCAGGTGAACTTAGAAATGTGCCA
>CAKSUE010000055.1 GCA_934501135.1 uncultured Eubacteriales bacterium
CCATGCTAAATACTAATAGTATATTTATAATATAAATTAACAAATAGAATATTCTTCTATGACTATATATAACTAAACTTTTCAATTAAGCTAGAAAAAATCAGACCCATCTAAGATATATTTTAGATAGGCCCTTATTCTTTCTATATTGTTCAAGCGCCACCAATATTCACACATTACTTTTTTCTACTATAAGGTGTATTATCCAATGGTAAGTTGGTTCTAAATTTTTTATCATAATTATAATATGCCAAAGCTATTGCAGGAGGAGTTGGAATTGAACATATCTCACCTACTCCTTTAGCGCCGTATGCTATTTTTTCATCATTCTTCTCTATTATAATTGTTTCTATATCTGGAACATTTGGTGATTTAAATAATCCAAGTGTTCCAAACTTAGCAGTTGGAACACTATTTTCTAGTGGATAATCCTCTGTTAATGCATATCCTAAACTCATAACAACTCCTCCCTCAATTTGCCCTTCAAGGCTAGGCGGATTTATAGCCTTTCCAACATCGTGCGCTGCTACAACTTTTTTTAGCATTCCATTGTCATCTAAAACCACTAAATGTGTTGCATATCCATAAGCTATATGACTCACAGGATTTTTTAATTCACTGCCAATTGCATCTGTTTTAAAAGAAAACTCACCTTCAAACTTTCTTCCTTCCAATTCCTCTAGAGTTGAATTTTCAAGGGCCTGCTTTAATTTCAATGCAGCCTGTCTTGTTGCTTCACCTGTAAAAACAGTCTGCCTTGATGCAGTTGTATTACCAGAATCTGGAGTCGTTTCAGTATCTGGAGAATTATGAACTATTAAACTAGGCTGTAAACCAGTAGTTTCACAAACTATCTGTGTTATAACGGTGCCCATGCCTTGACCTATACACGCAGCACTGGTGTTTATAAATACTTTCTTATTTTTTACACAAAGTGTACATCTACCTATATCTGGAATTCCCACACCTAAACCACTATTCTTCATTGCACATGCAATTCCTACATATTTGTTCTTATCATATTCATCTTTAACAGCTTCAAGAGTTTCAACTAAAGCTGTTGAGTTGTCTGCTATTTGTCCATTAGGCAAAGTATCCCCCGGCCTTATAGCATTTCTATACCTTATTTCCCAAGGGCTAATACCTACTAACTCTGCAAGCTTATTTAAATTACATTCGTTCGCAAAGCAGCTTTGAGTTACACCAAACCCTCTAAAAGCCCCTGCTGGGGGGTTATTTGTATAAACAGCTTTACCAAGTATCTCAATATTTTGATAATTATAAGGTCCAGCAGCGTGTGTACATGCTCTTTGAAGCACTGGACCTCCTAAAGATGCATATGCCCCACTATCTGCAATTATTTCGGCTTTCATTGCTGTTAGCTTTCCATTTTCATCACACGCAAGCGTAAACTCCATTTCCATTGCGTGGCGTTTAGGATGAACCATTATACTTTCCTGCCTAGATAATGAAACCTTTACTGGTTTTTTGGTCCTATAAGATAAAAGAGCTGCATGATGTTGAACGCTCATATCCTCTTTCCCGCCAAAACCTCCACCAATACTTTTTGCCACAACTCTTACTTTTTCAAGCGGTAACCCTAATGCTTCTGCACATTCCTTTCTTGTTTGATAAACACCTTGATCTGCACTATATATCAATACTCCATCATCATTATACGGCATCGCTATTGCAGACTCTGGCTCTAAAAAAGCATGTTCTGTAAATGGTGTTGAGTATTTATTTTTCACAACATACTTTGAATTTCTTATAGCTTCATCTGCATCTCCTCTGAAAAGTTTCTGCACAAAAAAGACGTTATTATCTGTAGTATTCGGATGTACAAGTTCACTATTATTTTCCATAGCATCGATAACATTACTAATAGGATTAAGCTCTTCATACTCTATTTCAACCAACGATTTTGCTTTTTCTAATATAGAAACGCTCTCTGCTGCAATTAACACCAATGCATCACCTATACAATGAGTTACCGAACCTTTTTTTATCAGCACATCCCAATCTTTTTTTAAATGTCCTATTTTGTTTTTGCCAGGAATATCCTCTGCTGTTAGTACCGTAACAACTCCCGTAAGTTCCTTCGCTTTTGAAACATTAATATCTTTAATAATAGCTCTTGGGTATTTACTTCTTACAACCCCACCAAATATCATACCATCTATTTTAACATCATCAACATATTCAGCTGTTCCTAGAACCTTCTTTGCTGCATCTATTCTAAAAAGATTGTCACCAATAAGCCCCTTTGAAGTATCTCCTTCTATTTCAATATTTTCTCTAAATATCTTCGCCGCTAAAAGAATAGCTTTTTCGATCTTTTTATACCCTGTACACCTACAAATATTATTTTTAATAGCATTTTTAACATCATATAACGTAGGATTAATATTAGTATCTAATAAAGCCTTTGCGCTCATTACCATCCCCGGTATACAAAAACCACATTGAACCGCCCCAACTTTTGCAAACGCATAAGAATAAACTAATTTTTCTCTTTCTGAAAGTCCTTCTACTGTAACTATATTTTTATTTTCTAATTTCGATACTTTTAAAACACATGCTTTCATAGCCTTTCCATTCACTATGACCATACAAGTGCCGCATGCTCCTTCACTGCATCCATTTTTAACCGACGTTAAATTAAGTTCATCTCTTAGAAAATAGATAAGTTTTTGGTCTTTGTATGATGTTACCATTTTGCCATTTACATTAAATTTGTACATTAGTTGTTCCCTTTCCTAAAAACAAACTCACCTTGCTCTTTTAGAACTACTTTATAATTTTTAACAGCAATTTTTCCGTTTAGTATTACATCCCTAACTTTACCCTTTATAGCCATACCTTCATAAGGTGTATAATCTACGTTATGAAAACTATTTTCTACATTTATAGTTTCCTCAATATTAGGGTCAAAAATAACTATATCTGCAATTCTATTTTCCTTTATAAAGCCTCTTTCATGGCTCATTCCAAATATCTTACTTGGATTTTCAGAAAGTAATTCTGCCATCTGGTTAAGAGTAATTTTCCCTTCACATACTCCATAAGTATATAAAAGTTCTGCCCTGTTTTTCACTCCTGGCAATCCATTTGGAATCTCTGTAAAATCATTTAAACCTATATCTTTTTGCCCCTTAAAATTAAAACTGCAATGGTCTGTTCCAACTGTATTAATGTCACCATTTGATATTGCTTTCCACAAAGCATTTATATCTTTAATTTTTCTTAAAGGTGGAGTAAGGACAAATTTTCCTCCCTCAAACCCTGGAAGATCATATCTACTCTCATCTAATAGCAAATATTGAGGACAAGTTTCTATATATACTGTTTGTCCTCTTTGCCTAGCAAGCAATGCTTCTTTTAATCCTTTTTCAGTACTTAAATGTACAATATAGGCTGGCGCTGATACAAGATTTGCAATGTAAAGAAACCTACTCACTGCTTCAGCTTCAATATCATCTGGTCTTGCCTTTGGGTGTGCTTTAGGAGAAAAATTCCCGTTTTCCTTCTGTTCTTTGCTTAATTCATTTGCCAAATCACCATTTTCACAATGGACTGCTACTATTGCGCCGAGTTTCTTTGCTTTTTTTATTACTTTATAAACAGAAACATCATCTAATCTCAAATTATCATATGCCATATATAACTTATATGAAGTTACTCCTGATTTACTCATTAGTTCCATTTGATTTTCAACATCATTATTAAAATCTGTTATTGCCATATGAAACCCATAATTACAGGATGATATTTTGTCTGCTTTCTTATGCCAATTACTAAGCGCAAATGGTAATGTTTCTCCCTTATTTTGAGTTGCAAAATCAAGAACACAGGTAGTTCCCCCCATTAATGCAGCAAGGGTCCCTGTTTTAAAATCGTCCGATGTTTTTGTCACACCATTATCTAAATCAAAATGCGTATGGGTATCTATAAAGCCCGCAAAAATCAAACATTTTGAAGCATCAATAACTTCAGCGTTATATATATTCTCTATATTCTTATCAATTCTTAATATTTTATTATCCTTTATTAAAATGTCGGAGATATAGTCCGTTCTGTCTGTTATTATACGGCCGTTCTTTATTAACGTATACAATTTTGTTCACAACCTTTAAATAATAGAGATTATAAAAGCGCTATATTCAACTACAAATTTATAATATCCATGAATAATCCTTCATAATTACATCTATAAACTCTGAAATATTTATATCGCTATTAATTCTTGTTTTGACAAGTTTTTTATCTATAATTAAAAAACCTTCATTCTCACTATTTTCAAAATCATCTTCATTTGTAAACAAGGTAAGTTTCTCTTTATATGGAGCTGAATCATATGGACAAAACGTCTCACAGTTTCCGCATTCATTACACATAGAATCTATGTGCAAAATTTGATTTCCAATATTCTTCGAACATATAGCTATATTCGCACGGTTTGGACATACAGAAACGCAATTTTCGCAAACAGTTGAGCATTCTAAACATCTATCACATTCAGATTTAATTTCATCTTTTGCCTCTTTTATTATTCCTTTGCGAGAGCGTACAATATCTTCACATTCATTAAGAATATATTCTAAATTATTATAAATATTAGAATTTTCTCTTGATGAAATAATATTTGCAGCAACACTTGCATCGTGAATAGATTCAACTACCGTTGAAGGGCCTCTAAAAGCATCTCCAACAACAAATATATTATCTAAATTAGTTTCTAATGTTTCTTTGTTAACTATTACACTTCCATTGCTATCCAGATCAATTCCATTTAATCTAAAAAATTCATCATCAATTTTTTCCCCAATTGCTGCTATAACTGAATCAGCATGAATTTTAACTTTATCATCAGTTATAATTGCAGAACGTCTTCCACTATTATCTACTTCACCTAACACCATTTTTCTGCATATAAGCACAGAATTTTTATATGAATCCGGAGATAAAAGCTCTTTAATTTCAATCCCATCATCTAAAGCAAGCCTAATTTCTTCTTCATCTGCCGGCATATATCTTTTGGTTCTTCTATATACAATATAAACATTTTCTACATTTTTAACTCTTTTCGCAGCTCTGGCTGCATCCATTGCTGTATTTCCGCCACCTATTATTACTACATTTTTTCCTAAATACGTATTTTCATAGTCGGATTTATACTTTTCTAAAAAGTCAATTGCGTTTATAGAACTATTACCATTTAAGCTTAATTTGCCTCTTTTTAATGCACCTGTTGCGAAAATAATATATTTATAACCTAATTCTCTTAAATCTTTATAAGACTTAATTTCTGTATTAAGTTCCACATTGGCACCCATAGACATAACTAACTTTACATCATTTTCAATAGAGTTCATTGGAATTCTAAAATCAGGTATCGCTGAAACTACTGTTCCACCCAGTTTAGAATTTTTTTCAAATATAGTAACATCTATATTATTTCTTAATAAAAAGTACGCAGCAGAAAGTCCTGCCGGGCCTCCCCCAACAATAGCAACTGTTTTTTGATTAGGAATCTCGCTTACGCTAATTCTTTTAATTAATTCGTCAAATGCATTTTGTGCAGCTACTAATTTCATATCTCGTATTCTAATTGAATCTTCATAAAAATTTCTAGTACATTTACTCATACATCTATGGTTACAGATTGTACCCGTTATGAATGGTAAAGGGTTTCTATCTACTATAATTTCAAGAGCTTTTAGATATTTTCCTTCTCCAACTAGTCTTAAATAC
>CAKSUE010000056.1 GCA_934501135.1 uncultured Eubacteriales bacterium
GGATTGTTCTTCTTTTTCATCACCCTTATTTGCTTTCTTTTTAGTATATTTAAATAAATTAAATTTAAAAAATAAATATCTCAATTTAATTTGTAATTCTTCTTTAAAAGTAATTTCTACATACATCGGTATAACTGTAATAACTACTAAAAAAGCAATTATAGAAAGCGCTATCATTAATGCAACCATTTATATCTCCATAGTTCTAACAATTTTCTTTATCAACATTTTTTATTTCATGTAAGCCTTCATCGTTTCTACTTGTCAAAACAGGTAGCTCTTCTATAGCAGATATTCCAAAACATCTAAGAAAATTAGGAGTAGTCCCATAAAGCAACGGACGTCCCGGTAATTCAAGTCTCCCCTTTTCACTTATAAGATCCTTAGAAGTTAAGCTGGATATAACACCAGAACAATCAACACCTCTTATCTGCTCAATAAATGCCTTTGTTACAGGTTGATTATAAGCAATTATAGCTAATACTTCCATAGCCGCCTGAGATAACGGTACATTTTTTCTTATATCCATTATTGCCCTAACATATTCACCATACTGAGGTTTAGAGCACATCTGATATTTACCGTCAAGTTTTGTAATATAAATACCACTGCTCTCTGCATCGAATTTATCTATTAATATCTCAATTAAGCTTTTGACAGTTGACTTATCTGCAGACAAGGCTTGTACCAATTTATCTATGCTAACAGGTTCTCCGCTTGCAAATAAAATAGCTTCAATTGCAGCCTGAAGTTCATTTACCTTCATTTTTTAACACCGCCACCTATTAGTTTAACCATAACATTATGTTCATCACCTTTTACACACAATCGCTTACCTTTAACAAGCTCTAAAACTGCTAAAAATGTTGCTACTAATTCCGATTTATTATCTGCATTTTCAAAAAGAGTATCATACCTTAATTCTTTTACCTTCCATAATTTCCTTAAAACAAAAATTATTCTAGATGATACTGAAACTATTTTTCTAGAAACTATTACAGAGAACTCCTCTCTCTTAACAGGTAGCTTGCGCTCATTCTTTCCAACAACATTTAAATAAGCGTTATATATTTCTTTAAGGCTATGATTTCTCCTATAACTCATGTCATAATCAATATCTGCCGGTTTTCTTGTAAAAGAATCAAAATTAATATTATCTAATAGTATTTGAGCAACTTTTTTACATTCTTGATATTCAATTAACTCTCCAGAAAGCTCTTTCTTCAGTTCTTCTGATTCTTTATGTTTAGGAAGCAAAGAGACTGTTTTTATATGCACCAATCTGGCTGCCATCTCTAAAAATTCGCTTGCGACATCCATGTCTTTTTCTTTCATTTTATCTATATGTTCCATATATTGATCTAACAAAACTGAAATCTCTATATCATATATGTTTAATTTATTTTTAGAAATTAAGTGCAGTAGTAAATCTAAAGGGCCTTCAAATTCCGATAATTTATACGAAATCTGATCCATATTTTAAACTCCCAGAATGCTGTTAATAGCATTTTTAAAAGGAAACCTAGTAAGTTCCATTATCCAAGTATAAATTATATTTTGAAAATACATTAGTGGAGCACTTAACACTCCAATAAATAACAACCCAAGCACTACGATTGAAATTATCTTCTCATATTCATAATATTTATATAATATTTTATCCGGCAAAAACGCTCCTATTATTCTAGAGCCATCTAACGGAGGAATAGGTAATAGATTAAAAACAGCAATCCCTACATTAATAGAAATATAGCTTAAAAAGAAATATTTAATAAGTTCAAAAGCAGTTGCTGAAATCGATTGATAAAAAACCACAACTGTACCATAATACAAAAAGCCTCCAAATAGAGCTGCCAAGATATTCGATATTGGCCCTGCAGCTGCTGTTAATGCCATGCCTACCTTGGGATTCTTAAAATTTCTTGGATCAATAGGCACAGGTTTAGCCCAACCAAACCCAAACAGAAACATAACCAGTAAACCTACTGGATCAACATGATAAATAGGGTTTAGCGTTAATCTTCCACTATATTTGGAAGTTTTATCTCCTAATTTACTTGCAACATATCCATGTGCAAATTCGTGCAAAGGTAAAATTAAAAATACTATAAAAAGTATAGATAATATTCTCATTATCACATACTCTAAGGTTATTCCTGATTTTAAAAACCATAACATTATCTCTTCACTCCAATCGATAACAATTATACTAATTTTTTTCTAAAATTACAAGTATATTGAATTCAGCTCATTGTATAGCCATTGCAGACTAAAAATATATAATTATTTAAATATTTACATTATTATCAGCTATAATTTTTATAAATAACATACAATAGTTTCAAACTATTGACTTTAATTTTAAATTGTTGGATAATTATTTATTAGATAATACAATTGTTCTATTAATAAGGAGGAATATATTTGGGATATACAATATCACAAAAGATTATAAAAGCGCATCTTGTAAATGGAAAAATGATACAAGGAAATGAAATAGGGCTTAAAATAGATCAAACTCTAACACAAGATGCAACTGGGACAATGGCTTACTTGGAATTTGAGGCCATGGGAATACCCAGAGTAAAAACCGAACTCAGTGTTGCATATATAGATCATAATACACTACAATCAGGATTTGAAAATGCTGATGACCATAGATTTATACAATCTGCAGCAAAAAAATTCGGTTTGAAATATTCGCGTCCCGGTAATGGAATATGCCATCAGGTTCATTTAGAGCGTTTCGGTGTACCGGGAAAAACCTTAATTGGGTCTGACAGTCACACTCCTACAGGAGGTGGAATTGGTATGCTTGCTATGGGAGCTGGCGGACTTGATGTTGCTGTTGCAATGGGAGGCGGAGCTTATTATATTACAATGCCCAAAATGGTTAAAATAAATCTAACTGGTAAATTGCAACCATGGGTTTCAGCTAAAGATATAATACTTGAAATATTACGTATAATGTCTGTTAAAGGTGGAGTTGGAAAAATAATTGAGTACTCCGGCGATGCATTATCTACTCTTAGTGTTCCAGAACGGGCAACTATAACAAATATGGGTGCTGAACTGGGAGCTACCACTTCTATATTCCCTTCAGACGAAGTTACCAGATGCTTTTTGAAATCCCAAGGACGTGAAAAAGATTTTATTGAACTCTGTGCTGATGAAGATGCAGATTATGATGAAGTAATTGATATAAATTTATCTAATTTAAAACCATCTGCAGCTTGTCCACATAGCCCTGACGCTGTAAAAACCGTTGAAGAAATAGGAGATATTAATGTTGACCAAGTATGTATAGGATCATGTACAAATTCATCATACCTTGATTTAATGAAAGTTGCAAAAATATTAAAAGGAAAAACCGTTCATCCAAATGTAAGTTTATCAATAGCTCCAGGCTCTAAACAGGTTTATAATATGCTTGCTCAAAATGGTGCATTATCTGACTTAATTTCTGCTGGTGCACGTATACTTGAATGTGCATGTGGTCCTTGCATAGGAATGGGACAGTCTCCAAACTCTAAAGGAGTATCTTTAAGAACATTTAACAGAAACTTTGAGGGTCGTTCTGGAACTGCAGATGGACAAATATATTTAGTTAGCCCGGAAACTGCCGCTGTTTCTGCTATAACAGGGAAGTTAACAGATCCTAAAATTCTAGGAAACTCAATTGAAATAGAATTGCCAGACAAATTTTTGATTAATGATAATATGATAATAGATCCTGCTAGCGAAAATGACGCAGGTCAGGTTGAAATTTTAAGAGGACCTAATATTAAACCATTTCCTATAAGTAAGTCTTTGGAAAATAGCATTGAAGCAAAAGTTTTATTAAAAGTTTCTGATAATATCACTACAGATCATATTATGCCAGCAGGCTCTAAAATACTTCCATATCGCTCTAATATACCATATTTATCAAACTTCTGTTTCAATGTATGTGACAAAGACTTTCCGAAAAGATGTAAAGAGGAAGGTAAAGCAATAATTATAGGTGGTTCAAATTATGGTCAAGGATCTTCTAGAGAACATGCAGCGCTTGTGCCATTATATTTAGGTGTTAAGGCTGTAATTGTAAAATCGTTTGCAAGAATACATTGTGCTAATTTAGCTAATGCAGGGATTCTACCTCTTGTATTTAAAAATACATCAGACTATGATAGAATAGACCAGATGGATAATCTTAGCATTCCAAATATAAAAGAATGTTTGGAAAGTGGTTCGGATATTATAGTTAAAGATTTAACTAAAGATTTTGAATTTTCGGTTACTGCTATTTTATCTGAAAGACAGAAAAAAATTGTTTTAGCGGGTGGACTCTTAAATTATACAAAAGAAAATCAAGCGCAATAAACATGAGCTTTTATGGTACACAATATTTAACCATAAAAGCTCACTCTAAATGCAAATGTATTAAATTTTAGGAGGTATTATTTATGTCTAATAAAATAAAAATGATAACACCATTAGTTGAAATGGATGGAGATGAAATGACCAGAGTCATATGGAAAATGATAAAGGATATTTTAATAAATCCATACGTTGACTTAAAATCGGAATACTATGATTTGGGCCTTACTAACAGAGAAAAAACAAAAGATCAAGTAACTATCGACTCAGCAAATGCAACCAAAAAGTACGGAGTAGCTGTTAAATGCGCAACTATAACGCCAAATGCAGAAAGAGTTAAAGAATATAATCTTTCCCAGATGTGGAAATCACCTAATGGTACTATTAGAGCAATATTAGATGGTACTGTATTTAGAACACCCATTGTGGTAAAAGGAATAACACCATTTATTCCAAATTGGAAAAAGCCAATAACAATTGCACGTCACGCCTACGGAGACGTATATAAAAATGTTGAAATGGAAGTAGAAAGTGGTTGTAAGGCAGAGTTAGTTGTTACAGACAAGGATGGAAATGAAAAAAGAGAGTTAATCCATAATTTTGAAACACAAGGAATAATACAGGGTCTCCATAATATCGACAAAAGTATAGAAAGTTTTGCACGTTCCTGCTTTAATTTTGCACTTGAAGCAAATAATGATTTATGGTTCGCAACTAAGGACACAATCTCTAAAAAATATGATCATAGATTTAAAGATATATTTAATGAAATATTTGGAAAAGAATATAAGGATAAATTTAAAGACGCCAATATAGAATTCTTCTATACACTAATAGATGATGCTGTCGCTAGAGTTATAAGGTCTGAAGGCGGATATATATGGGCATGTAAAAATTATGATGGAGATGTTATGTCAGATATGGTAGCAACTGCATTTGGAAGCCTAGCTATGATGACATCTGTCTTAGTTTCCCCTAATGGTATTTATGAATATGAGGCAGCTCATGGAACAGTACAAAGACATTATTATAAATATCTTAAAGGAGAACAGACCTCTACCAACTCTGTAGCTACCTTATTTGCATGGACAGGTGCTCTTAGGAAAAGAGGAGAAATTGATAATCTTCCGGATTTAATTAGTTTTGCAGACAAACTTGAGAAAGCAACAACTAAAACTATAGAAAATGGCATAATGACGGGCGACTTAGCCGCATTATCAACTATCCCAAATAAAAAAGTGGTAAATACAGAAACGTTTCTTTTGGAAATAAATAAACATTTAAATGGCTCTGTGTAATTAGAGCAATATATTAGGAGAACAATATGTCTAAGCATGAAAATATCTCAATGTCT
>CAKSUE010000057.1 GCA_934501135.1 uncultured Eubacteriales bacterium
ATTCTTAGATTTTTCCCAAGATGCACCGGTTTGACATTTACCATAGGCTCAATCACTCCATTCATCTATTTACCAATCACGGCATAAAACACGTACACTCTGCCATAAAAACTTTCACATATTTATTTAATTTACCTATTGATTTTTTGGACAAATAGTGATATTATTATCGCATCCAGAGTCTACTCTTCCATTATTTTTTCAGTCTATTATTGTATAACAAATCCACTAAAATGTCAACACAATCTTTTAATTATTATTACTAAATTTAAATATTTGTTTATTTGTAATAAAAAATAAAAACCGACATCTGAATCGATGTCGGTTTTGTTTATAAATTGCATTTCTTGCATTTTTCTTTTTTTTCTTTAATCATGTCAAAAGTAAATTCATCTAATTTTTCTCTTACCATAGCTGATATATCATTGTATATTTCGTAAAACCTACAATATTTATTACCGCAATCATATTTATCATGAAGACATCTGCTTAATACATACTCTCCCTCAACTGATTCTATAACTTCTCTAAGAGTAATCTCGCTTGAATCCTTATTAAGAGTATATCCACCTTTTGCACCTTTATATGATTTTACTATTCCAGAAGCCACTAATTTTCTTAATATTTTCAAAGAAAACCTAAGTGGTACATTTGTTTCTTTAGATATTGTACCTGCATCTTGTCTATTCTTAGAAACTGTTAAAAATTCCACAATTCTCACAGCATAATCAGCCTCTAATGTTATATGCAATATACACAGCCCCTTTAATCGAGAAAGTCTTTTAGCCTTTTGCTTCTGCTTGGATGCCTAAGTTTTCTTAGTGCCTTTGCTTCAATTTGTCTTATTCTCTCTCTAGTTACATTAAACTCTTTTCCAACTTCCTCTAAAGTTCTTGACCTTCCATCTCCTAAACCAAATCTTAGCCTAAGAACTTTTTCTTCTCTTGGGGTTAAAGTATCTAAAACCTCAGATAATTGCTCTTTTAATAATATGTGCGAAGCTGCATCTGCAGGTGCTGGAGCATCGTCATCTGGAATAAAATCTCCTAAATGGCTGTCCTCTTCTTCACCTATAGGAGTTTCCAACGATACCGGTTCTTGAGATGCCCTCATAATTTCTCTAACCTTATCTACCGGCATATCGAGTTCTTCTGCAATTTCATCTGCAGTTGGTTCATGTCCATTTGTGTGCAGAAGTTGACTGGACACTTTTTTTACCTTATTTATCGTTTCTACCATATGAACAGGGATTCTAATAGTCCTTGCCTGATCCGCAATAGCTCTCGTTATTGCTTGCCTAATCCACCAAGTAGCATATGTTGAAAATTTAAATCCTTTTGTATAATCGAATTTTTCAACAGCTTTTATTAGACCTAAATTCCCTTCTTGAATCAAATCTAAAAATTGCATACCCCTACCCAAATATCTTTTAGCTATACTTACAACAAGCCTTAAATTAGCCTCTGATAAACGCTTTTTGGCCTTTTTATCTCCATCGGATATTCTTATTGCCAAATCTATTTCCTCTTCAGGAGTTAAAAGAGGTACTCTGCCTATCTCCTTCAAATAAACCTTTACAGGGTCTTCGGTAGACATTACATCAGAACCAGATGATGTTTCAGATGATTGTGCCTCTTCCGGCATTATATCAAATTCTATATCATCAATTGGGGCTTCAGCAAAACCCTCTACTATTTCAACACCTACCGATTCCAAAGAATCGTAGAATTTTTCTATTTGTTCTGGTTCAAAGTCGAGTTCCCCTATAGCATCTAATATGTCTTTAGTACTTAATTGTCCTGTAGACTTCCCCTGCTCCATTAATTCTCTAAGAACCGCTTTTTTTTCAGATATTTGTCCTGAATCCATTTTCATCCCCCTATTTCTTTTTATCCCTTAACGAAGCTATAAACTTCTTAATGTCATTTACATCCGCCGACTCAACATCTTTGTTATTTATTTTATTACTCTCATATATTATAACATCAATATACTCATTAACCACACGCATACTATCCTCAGGCCTTATATACGAAGACAGCATTTTCGCTATTCTCGATACTTCATCAATTGAGAATACTTGAGATAAATCTGTAAGACAAACTCCTCTTCCCTCATTATTTCTTTCTATTATCTGCTCATATATTTCTCTATTAAAGCCTGTACTGAATTCTTCAGGCTTTAACTTTGAGCGCACAAAATTTATACTTTCGGGATTATTCATCAAATGTGCTATCAAAGCTTCTTCCGCATTTGCAGCCCTAAGATTATCGCATTTTTCAGGATTAACTTTATCCATTCTATACACAGTACTTTGTCTAATATCTCTAAATTCTTTCTGCATCCGCGCTTTATTATTTCTTTTCAACAGTCTTTCAATCTGCATCATTATTGTACTTTTTTCAATCCCTATTTCTTCGCTTATTTTAGAGGCATAGATTTCTCTTTCTATTTTACTGTCAAGATTCGATAAAACCTTTGTTGCTTCAGTTAAATATTTAATTTTTCCGTCTGGACTTTCCAAATCTATATCCTTTTTTATTTTATCAATAGAGTACATAACATCGTTCTCAGATTTTTCGATCAGCTGTTTAAATTTTAACGGTCCATCCTTACCATATGATTTTATAAATTCATCTGGGTCTTTTCCTTTTGGAATAGTCAAAACCCTAATTACTAAGTCCGCCTGTCTTAACAAAGATATAGCTCTCTTTGTAGCTTTTTGTCCCGCTTCGTCCGAATCATATGCAATTATAACTTCATCTGTATACCTTGACATTAATCCCACTTGTTCTTTGGTTAAAGATGTTCCAAGAGTTGCCACTGCATAATCAAACCCTGCTTGATTTAATGCTATAACATCCATATATCCTTCAGCTAATATAAACTTATTTTCTTTAGATTTTTTCGCAAAATTCATTGAAAATAAATTTTGATTTTTTTTAAAGACTGGAGTATCAGATGTATTTAAATATTTAGGTTTTGAATCCCCCATTATTCTTCCGCCAAAAGCAATAACATTTCCTCTTAAATCTATAATCGGAAACATTACTCTATTAAAAAATCTATCTGAAACATTACCATTTCTATTGCTATAAGCTAAATTTGCCTGAACCATCTCTGAATTTTTAAATCCTTTAGAAGCTAAATGGTTAACAAGTGCATATCTTGATTTCGGAGAAAAACCCAAACCAAAATGCGTTATAGTATGCTGACTAAGGTGTCTGTTCTTAAGATACATTAAAGCGCCTCTACCTTCTTCGCTATAAAGCATTCTGTTAAAAAACCTTGCAGCCTCGCGATTTATCTCATAAATCCTATTTTTCAAATAAGCAAAACCGTCGTCTGCAGTATTCTCCGGTAAACTCATCCCACATCTATCTGCAAGAAATTTGACAGATTCAATATAATCAAGATTTTCTATCATCCTGATAAAAGTAATCACATCACCACCTACGCCACAACCAAAACAATAAAAAGATTCACTTTCTTTATACACATTAAAAGATGGCGTTTTTTCAGAGTGGAATGGACAAAGCCCAATTAAATTATGACCTCTACGTTTAAGATTAACATAACCAGAAGCCACATCAACAATACTATTTCTAAATTTGAGTTCTTGCATAAAAGACTCGGGTAATTGCATTAAATATATCTCCTTTTATATTCCCCAAGAAGCTGGTATAAATATGCTTTTAAATGTATTAACCGCAAAATGGTCAGTCATCCCCGCAATATAATCACACACTGCACGGTCTATCCCCTCGATGTCTGCCACGCGCTTTATATCTGCAGGAAGCTTTTCATTGTTTGATTTAAAATATTTATACAACATCTCAATCAAAACCGGTATTTTTTTCTCCTCAGATTTCGAAGAAGAATCAAGATATACCGTATCAAACATAAATTTATGTATTATATCAAAGGCCTGAGCCACTTCATCTCCCATACAAATATTTAGCCCAACACTGTTTTCCACCACAGATTTAACAAGTGTCCCAATTCTCTTAGTTCTACTGTCTCCCAAAACGTTAAGTGCATTTCTAGGCAAATCCGATTCATTAAGAACACCTGCTCTTATAGCATCATCAATATCATGGTTTATATATGCAATTCTATCAGCGAGCTTTACAATTCTTCCTTCGGGAGTTTTAGCTTCTTCTCCTCTTGTGTGGCACAAAATCCCATCAAGAACCTCATAGGTTAAATTTAACCCTTTGCCATTCTTTTCCAGAACCTCTACCACCCTAACACTCTGCTCAAAATGCCTAAAACCATTTTCAGATATTTCATTAAGTGCACTTTCTCCAGCATGTCCAAAAGGAGTATGTCCTAAATCGTGCCCTAAAGAAATCGCTTCAGCAAGATCTACATTTAGCCTCAGTGCCATTGCTATAGTTCTTGCTATTTGTGATACCTCTAAAGTGTGTGTTAATCTAGTTCTATAATGGTCTCCTTCCGGAGAAATAAAGACCTGAGTTTTATGTTTAAGACGTCTAAATGACTTGCAGTGTATTATTCTATCTCTATCTCTTTGATAAGCCGTTCTAAGCTCACACTCTTGCTCTTTTCTTTTTCTTCCTTTACTGTTTTTAGCCAATGAGGCATATTCAGACAATAACTCTTCTTCTATTCTTTCTGTTCTTTCCCTTATATTCACATTATCACCTCTATTAAACATAAAAGCCAATGTTATAATAGATATACGACATTTTTATTTTAATTCCTTTATAAAATCAAAATAAATTTATAGATGTATATTTTTCCTCTAAAACCTCAGCTGTAATATTTCCTGAACTTATATCATTAAGCTTATTTTTTAAAATATTTAGTTTTTCTTTCTCTATATAAAATACTATCTTAACATGGTCTAAAAATTCTGATTTCTCTACTTTAGAGCCCAATCCCAATAAAATAGAAGAAACTTTCCCATATAGACTATAATCGCAAAACAGCTGCATTTTAAAACAGTTTACTATGTTCACTATTCCTGCATTGTCTAAAGCTAGTTTAGCAGCAGCTGAGTATGCTCTTACAAGACCACCCGTCCCAAGTAATATTCCTCCAAAATACCTTGTTACTACAATTACTGTATTAGTAAGTTCATTCTTTTTTAATATATCTAATACAGGCATCCCTGCCGTACCATGAGGTTCACCATCATCTGAATATCTCATAACATTATTTTCAAGCAACGAATAAGCATAAACGTTATGTCTTGCATCCCAATGTTTAGTTTTTATTTTGTTTATAAATGAAACAGCATCATTCTCTGTTTCCACAGGTTTTATATAGCCTATAAACCTTGAATGGCGTTCAACAAGTTCACCAAAAGCTTCATTTTGTACTGTTCTGTAAATATTCAAATAATCTCTCCAATATACAAACAGGCGGTGCTTATGCACCGCCGTCTAAACTCTAAAAAGACTACTACTTATTAAAGCCTACTTCTTCATCTTCAGGCTAAATCAACAATAAGTCCTTATTTGCTTTCTATACCGAAACGCTTCTTAAATCTATCGACACGTCCACCGGTATCAACGAGCTTCTGTTTTCCGGTGAAGAACGGATGGCACTTTGAACATATTTCAACACGGATGTTCTCTTTTGTAGAAGCTGTTTCAATCACATTTCCACAAGCACATGTAATTGTGGTTGCTTTGTATTTAGGATGTATATTCTCTTTCACATTTGTCACCTCTTTCGC
>CAKSUE010000058.1 GCA_934501135.1 uncultured Eubacteriales bacterium
TTTTAGAGGGGACAGTTTCAAACGTTCCACCACAAGGAGGAAGAAAACATCCACAACAAGAATTTATTAAAATAGATACCTCTAATATTCTTTTTATTTGCGGTGGCGCATTTGATGGTCTTGAAAAAATTATCGAAAAGAGAAAAGGGTCATCTTCTTTAGGGTTCGGTGCCGATATTAAAACTAGGCAAGAACTTGATAAAATGTCATGGATGAAAGACGTAACTCCTCATGATTTGGTAAAATATGGGCTTATACCTGAACTTGTTGGAAGATTGCCTGTTATTACACATTTAAATAGTTTAGACAAAGATTCACTTGTTAGAATATTAACTGAACCAAAGAATGCGTTAACAAAGCAATATAAAAAGATTTTTGAACTTGATAGAGTTAAACTTGAGTTTGATGATTCTGCACTTGATGCTATAGCTCAAAAAGCTTTAGATAGAAAAACAGGTGCAAGAGGAATTAGGTCAATCATGGAAGAATTACTTTCCGATTTAATGTATAAAGTTCCTTCAGATCATACCATTGATAAAGTTATTATATCTGAAGAAACTGTTAAAGACGGAAAAGAAGCACAACTTGTATATGATGCAAATAGAAAACCTTTTAGCATTACTATTAATAATTCAAAATCTAGCAAAAGAGCTAAAAAGAGTAATGCATCTTAATATAAGCCGTATTATATAGGCTGTAATATTCGTTTGTATGTGGAGTTTTACTGCACTATGTGTTGGTTTATACTTAGTATATATTAAATTTTCCATATAAATGAATATTACGGCTTATTAGTATTTTTAAGGGACAGGAGGCGATTATTATGAATGATAAGTTAAAGAGAGAGAATATTATATTACCGGTAATGTCGCTTAGGGGACTTGTACTATTTCCCGATATGATGCTTAACTTTGATATTGGTAGAAAAAAATCAATACTTGCCTTAAATGAGGCAATGAGTAAGGATCAAACAGTTTTCTTTGTAACTCAAAAAGACATGCGTGATGATGACCCTAAAGGTGACCAATTATATTCAGTTGGAACTATAGCTAAAGTTCGTCAGGTTTTAAGACAACCTGGAAATGTAGTAAGAGTTTTAGTAGAAGGCAAACATAGGGCAAAGATAAAAAATATGTTGTCAGAGGATCCATTTTTAATGGGAGAAATTGAAATATGCGAACAAGATGCCATGGATTCTTCATTAATAAGCGATGCCCTTATACGTAAGACAAAAGAGTTATTTGAGGATTATCTAAAAGTATCATCCCAGATGCCTCCTGATTTAATAATGGGAGTAAGGTCGTGTAATAATGCAGGTGATTTGGCAGATTACATAGCAGCAAACATTGTTTTAGAATACCATGATAAGCAATCTGTGCTGTCTGAGATTAATCCTATAAAACGTCTGGACAAGCTTATTGTGCTTTTGTCTAATGAATTAGGAATACTTTCTCTTGAAGAAGATATAAATATAAAATTGAAAGATAGAATAGATAAAAATCAAAGAGAGTATTACTTGAGAGAACAGATGAAAGTTATCTCAGAAGAGCTAGGAGAGGGTGACAATCCTCAGGCAGAAGCAGAGGAATTGCGCAAAAAAATAAAATCTTTAAAATTAGATGACAAAATATCTGAATCACTTTTAAAAGAATGCGATAGATTATTTAAAATGCCATATGGGTCGCATGAAGCTAATGTAATAAGAAGCTATATTGATACATGTTTAGAATTACCTTGGAATAAAAAAAGCAAAGAAAATATAAATTTAGAAAAGGCTAGAAAAATACTAGATAAAGATCATTATGGATTGAATAAAGTAAAAGATAGGATACTTGAATCGTTAGCTGTTAGAAAATTAGCGCCCGATATTAAAGGACAGATTATTTGTTTAGTTGGACCTCCGGGTGTTGGAAAAACATCAATAGCAAAATCAATAGCAAAGTCTATAGGCAGAAAATATGTACGTGTAGCACTTGGTGGCATTAAAGATGAATCTGATATAAGAGGTCATAGAAGAACTTATATTGGTGCAATGCCGGGTAGAATAATATCATCTATAAAAAGTGTGGGAACAAATAATCCATTGATGTTACTTGATGAGATCGATAAACTCAGTAATGATTTTCATGGTGATCCTACAGCAGCTTTATTAGAAGTGTTAGACGCAGAACAAAATAATACATTTTTTGATCACTACATAGATCTTCCATTTGATTTAAGTGATGTATTCTTTATAACAACTGCAAACGACTATAATGCAATACCTGCTCCATTAATGGACAGAATGGAAGTTATTACTCTTTCTAGTTATACACACGAAGAGAAGTTTAATATTGCTAAAAAACATTTACTTCCTAAGCAATTAAGGAAACATGGTATTAATAATAAAATATTAAGAATTACAGATAAAGCTTTACATGAAATTATTTCTGGGTATACTAGAGAGGCTGGAGTGAGAACTTTGGAAAGGACGATAGCTTCTTTAATTAGAAAATCCGCTAAATTTTTAGTATCAGAAGAAAAAGATAAGGTTGTAATAGATGTATGTGATTTAGAACCTATGTTAGGTCCTAAAAAATATAAAGATAGTATTATTAATAAACAAAATGAAGTTGGAGTAACAAATGGTCTTGCATGGACATCTGTAGGTGGTGAAACAATGCCTATAGAGGTAGCATTGATGCCAGGTACAGGTAAAATAGAGCTTACAGGATCACTTGGAGATGTTATGAAAGAGTCTGCCCATATAGCAATAAGTTATATAAGAAGTCATTGTGATGAACTTATGGTAAAACCAGACTTTTATAAGACATACGATATACATATACATGCACCAGAGGGAGCAATACCAAAGGATGGCCCTTCGGCTGGAGTTACTATGGCAACGTCTATGGTATCCTCATTGCTAAATAGACCAGTAAGATATGATGTTGCAATGACAGGTGAAATAACGCTAAGAGGGAAAGTCTTACCTATTGGAGGACTTAAAGAAAAAACTATGGCGGCATATAGAGCTGGATTAAAAACAGTTATTATCCCTCAAGAAAATTCACATGATTTAGCTGATATTGATCCAGTGGTTAAAGATTCGTTGGAATTTATATTAGCCGATAAACTTGAAACAGTTTTTAAAAATGCGTTGGTATCAGATACAAAGGTTGTAAAAAGAAGAAAATCTATTCCTTCTAAAATGAATGACGGAGTATCGACGAAAAATAACCTTTCTGTTTCACAGTGATAATATATAGGAAGGATCGGCTGTTTAAGCTGTATGATATTGTTATGAATTTAAGGTTTGACAATGCAGAATTTAATTCATCCTTTGGGAATGCTGGTCAATTGCCAGAAATAGATCTACCGGAAATAGTATTTTCCGGTAGATCTAATGTTGGAAAATCATCTTTAATAAATAAATTAGTTAACAGAAAATCACTTGCTAGAGTTAGTGCTACTCCTGGGAAGACAGGTACAATTAATTTTTATAAATTGAATTTAGCAATGTTAGTTGATTTGCCTGGTTACGGGTATGCAAAAGTACCGTTTTCTGAGAAAAAAAGATGGGCAGAGCTTGTAGAGGGCTATTTTAACTCAGAGAGAAATATTAAATTGATTTTACAAGTTATTGATATGAGACATCCTCCAAGCAAGGACGATATGGATATGATTAGGTATTTGTCCGCTTATAGATTTCCTTTTGTAATAGTGTTGACAAAAAGCGATAAGTTAAAAAAAATGCAAAGGAACAAAAGATTAGCAGAAATTAAAGTTGAATTGTCTGAGTTTGGTGATTTAAAATTTATCCCGTTTTCTTCAGTGTCCTCAGAAGGTTTAGAGGAAATTAAAAGTGAAATAATAAAATATATAGGTAGTTAGTGAGGTAAATGTATGTTTGTTTCTGACTGTTTAGATGTAAATTCTTTAGGTCACCTTACATTTGGAGGATGCGATACAGTAGACCTTGTTAAAAAATACGGAACACCATTGTATGTTCTGGATGAAAATGATATAAAAAAAGCTTGCAGGCTTTATAAAGAATCCTTTAAAGAGTACTATGATGGTAAAGGCTGTCCTCTGTATGCCAGTAAGGCTTTAAATTGTTTAGAAATTTGCAGAATTATCAATAATGAAGATATGGGATTAGATGTTGTATCCGGAGGTGAGCTGTACACAGCTATACATGCAGGGTTTCCTCCATCAAGAATACATTTTCACGGTAATAATAAAACATTTGAAGAAATTGAAATGGCCGTATGTAATGATGTTGGGACTATTGTAGTTGATAGCTTTGAGGAATTTGATATAATTAACGACATTTCAAAAAAATTTAATAAAAAAACATGTGTATCAATTAGAATAACTCCAGGCATAGATGCACATACTCACCAATTTATAAAAACAGGACAAATTGATTCTAAGTTTGGATTTACATTTGAAAATGGTGATGCACTTAAAGCTGCGAAAATTGCTATAGATCTACCCAATATTGAATTAAAAGAGGTGCATTGTCATATAGGATCGCAAATATTTGATATTGAACCTTTCGAATTAGCTGCTGAAATAACAATGAGCTTTATTAAGCAGGTTTTTGACAGTTTTGAGTACACTATAAACAATATGAATTTGGGTGGAGGTTTTGGTATAAGATATACTGAGAATGATGATCCACCTGGGTTTAAAGATTATATGAAAAGTGTATCAGAAGCTGTTAAAAAGAAAGCAAAAGAATACAGAATGCCTATACCATATATATATATTGAACCAGGAAGATCAATAGTTGCAGAGGCAGGCATTACTTTATATGAAGTTGGAACTATAAAGGAAATACCTGATATCAGGACGTACGTATCAGTAGATGGGGGCATGTGCGATAACCCTAGATATGCACTTTATAGGGCTGATTATAGTTGTATGATAGCCAATAAAATGAATGATAAAGCAGTTAAAAGGGTTACAATTGCAGGAAAATGTTGTGAGAGTGGTGATCTTATTCAAGAAAATGTAATGATTCCGGAGCCCGAAAGAGGAGATATCCTAGCGGTACTTTCAACAGGAGCTTACAACTATTCAATGTCCTCTAATTATAATAGGATTCCTAAACCAGCCATTGTTATGGTAAATAATGGACAGTCACGTGTGATAGTTAAAAGAGAGACATATGAAGATTTAATACGAAATGATATATAGAAAATTCAGGATAATATAATCATGTTAGCTTTAGTATGATTAGTTATCCTTATTTTTTTAAAATTTAAATAATCCTACAAATAACGAATTAAAAATCATATCTATAAAAGAGGCTAATGCCAGAATTATGAATACATAACCGCTTCGCATGAAATATATTTTAAGATTTTGCCGTTTACTCATTAAAACACCATGTGGTGATAATTGAGAAATAATTTTCACAGATAGATTTAGTGATTCTCTGGATTCGATTATTATTCCTATTGATGAAACAAATATACCAGGTAGAAGCACCAGAATATGGAAGAGAATGCCTTTAAATCCATAACTTGAATATAAAAAACCCGCAATTAATCCCAACCCAAATCCTCTAAAGAACGGTACAAAAGGGATAAGAAAAATTCCCCATGCAGAAAGCCCCATTAATATTAATATAGCAGTAAAAATAAAAGAAAATGTAAAAGATGAAATAAATGTATCTACCAT
>CAKSUE010000059.1 GCA_934501135.1 uncultured Eubacteriales bacterium
GTTGTAATCCATCCAGATTTCAAGGTTTCGCATAATGAATCTATATCTGCATCTGTTATATCTGGTGGAGAAAATTTAATATAATCCATAATTAATATTATCTTCCCTTCGTTAGTTTAATAAATATATTCCATATTAAATAAAAAGTAATTTCATCATTATTATGTTCGGATTATTATACCACATTAAGATAAAAACTTCAATCCATGCTAATTTTTCAATTAATTGAATACAAAATTAAATAACAAGCAATAATATATTAGAAATGACATTTAAAAGTAAAGGAGGCGGTTCTATTGTCATTTAGAACAGATTTAGCTCTTGAAACCAGAGAGCTGCTTGGAACAAATATCCCAGGAATAAAACATAATGAAAGAAATGAAGGCAACGTTAAAATAACAAACATTGAGATTTTAACTGATTCAGCAGCAGAAAGTCTAAAAAAACCTAAGGGAAAATATATAACAATAGAATTCCCAACGCTAACCGATAATTTTCAACATAATGATAAGCGAATTGAAAGAATCTCAACCGAAATAAGGAATCTAATACCCGAGAAGGGATTAGTATTGGTGGTAGGAATAGGCAACACAGAAATAACTCCAGATGCACTAGGCCCTAAATCGACATCGTACATTTTAGCTACAAGGCATATAAAAGGTGAGCTTGCTCGCTCAACAGGACTTGATAAATTGCGACCGGTCTCTGCTGTTTTTCCCGGTGTTCTAGGACAAACAGGTATAGAAACAAGTGAATTCATAACAAGTATCGTAAACAAACTTAAACCTTCTTGTGTAATTGTAATTGATGCGCTTGCCTCAAAACAAGCTAAACATCTTGGATGTACTATTCAAATATCAAATACAGGAATCTCGCCTGGATCTGGAGTTGGTAACTCAAGGCCCTGCATAAGTAAAGAAACATTAAATGTCCCTGTTATAAGTATAGGCGTTCCAACTGTTATCGACGCATCAACATTAGCATATAGCTTAATAGATGAAAACAATGCCCCTCACAATCTACATGAAATATTCGCACCGCACGGTGCTGACATGATGGTAACACCCAGAGAAATTGATTTGCTCATTGAAAGGGCATCTAAACTTATAGGTTTATCAATTAACTGTGCGTTGCAAAAAGATTTTTCTGCAGAAGACATTTACCTCCTTGTATGCTGATAAGATTGTAATAAAAAATATTTCTTTTTCATACCTTTTAAAAGATATCTATTAGACAACCTGTAAAGTTCATATAGATTTCTTCGGAGGTGTGAAGATGTTCAACAAAAGAAAAGGAAATATATCAAATACTCCCATAAAAATAGCAGCTTTATTATGTTCTATTCTCTCTATAATCTGCTTTTCTATAAGATTACCTTCTGTAATTAAAGGAAAAGAGGAAAATATAGAATTGTTTGCAGCAGGATTTATTCTCCCTAATGCTGATAGACCCGCATTACAGCAAGAATCTAAAAAATCAGCAAAAGTGAACCATGGTATAAAGCCTTTCAATCCTACTGAATCAGAAGACAGTTTATCGTCTGACACTGAAGTTGTCAACGATAATAATCATGAAGGTGAAAATAAATATAATATCATAGAAAGTCAGTTTGGCGAGGGTGGAATAGGGTACGACAACTTTTATGTAAAAAACGGCACCGATTATGATCTAAATATAGGAGAAGAACTCTCTAAACGTCCAGACATAAACTTTAAAAAGGACGGAAGTCCACAAGTTCTAATTGTTCACACACACACCTCTGAATCATATATGGAAAAGGATCTTGGATTTTACTATGAAAGTTTCTATCCACGCTCAACAAACTATGAAAAAAATGTTGTAAAAGTAGGAAATGCAATATCAGACAAACTAAAAGAGAACGGTATAGAGACCATTCACAATACAACATATCACGATGTCCCAAGCTACAACGGATCATACTCAAGGTCCGCAGTAACAATAAATAATATTCTTGAAACGCATCCCTCTATACAAGTTGTATTAGATATACACAGAGATTCAATAGGAAACAATGAAAGCGGTAAAGTAAAACCAACGTTTAAAGTAAACGGACAAAAGGCAGCCCAAATTATGGTAGTTTCTGGCTGCGATTTAGACGGAAGTATGGATTTTCCCGACTGGGAATATAATTTAAGATTTGCTTTAAGAATACAACAAGCAGCTGAAACATTATATCCTGGAATGACAAGACCTATGTCTTTCGGAGAATTTAGATACAATATGAACATTACACATGGTTCATTATTAATAGAAATTGGAACTGATGCAAATACACTGGATGAGGCTGTTAGAACTGGTGGATATCTTGGAAATGTATTAACAAATGTGTTAAATAATCTGGAAAATTAAAAAGGTGGATTTTTAAAATGAAGGTTGCAAAAAATAAGTATATTAGTTACTTTATATATTCAGCAATAGCAACCAGTCTTATAATAATACTATTTTGTGGTATGGTTATTGCCGATAAAAACACAAGACAAATAGCTTTTAACGATTACTCTTCAATTATAGATTTTAACATTATAAAAGGCTCTAAACATTATTTTGGAATAAAGACTTTTGGTAAATCTCATACTGTTGATGTGTCCACCCTTTATAATATAGCTCAGGCATTAAAAAACGTTATCTATTGTATAACGAATTCAATAAAAATGTTACTAAATATTATACCAATAATTAGCTTTTAAACTCTAAAGCCTGATATTCTGTGTAGTTGCATTTTGGGCACTTCGGATGTATAATTATTAAATAATTTGTTTTAAGTTTAACTTTATGTCCTTTATAACCCATGCTACATAATTATGGAGGAAATTATAATGAAAATAAAAAATACAATGATTATAATATCATTTATTATATTGAGCTTTATAATGCAATTAAATGTATATGCAGTACAAACACAACCTTCAACAAAAAATACAAGTTCAATCACTCAATCAGCACCAAGCTCCACTACAACCCCAGCACCAAGTTCTACCCCAAGTTCTTCTCCTCCTTCATCGGAATCATCTTCGAAAGCTTCATCTGCAGCTTCTTCCTCTCAGCCCCAATCTCAGCAGACACCATCTTCAAAAGTTGAAACTAGTAATTATAGCTCTACACCACAAAGTCAGCAAACGGAACGTAAAAACACATCACAGTATACCTCTACTCCCTCAAAGGCATCAAGCGTAACACCCAGTACTTCATCAAGTACTGCATCAAGCACTACGTCAACCGAAGAACAGACAAGCTCTTTAAGTCTTCCTGAGGTTACTTCTGAAGACATATCTTCTCCAAGAGCTGTAACTTCCGTAACATATGAAGACTCAAATAATAGCAAAGTCCTAGGGTTAGTTGCATGCGCCCTTATTGGAATCGGTATAATAATTGTTTTGGTTGTTATATTAAGCTCCAGAAAATCTGGAGGAAACAAATTTAGCAGAAAACGCTATGGAAAATCTAGCCGCAAGAAGGGGCAGCACCTATTAGCAGATAAATATTATAGAAATATAAAAAGAAGATAATAAAAAAACTAAAAAAATGTATTGATTTTTTTTCCACTATATGATATAATTTCGTTTGTCTTGAAGTTGTAATTAAATTTAAGACAAATATAATAATTATATTGTATGCCGCTGTGGTGGAATAGGCAGACACAAGGGACTTAAAATCCCTCGGTAGCGATACCGTACCGGTTCAAGTCCGGTCAGCGGCACCAGGTAGCACCTGGAGGCAGTTCGCGTGTGAAGCTAAAAGTAAATTGTTTTCTTTTACGCTCGTGTTTTCATTCTTCAGGTCCTTATTGTTATTCGTATCAATTGAGAATCTCAGTGCATATGTTGCATTCGGGATTCTTCTTTTTTTATAAAGTTAATCACACAAACTTTAAAGTCTTAGATTCCTTAAGATTAGTTGCGCCAACTAAGTTAAGCTGCACTTGAATTATTAGTGCAGTTTTTCTTTTCTTGTTTTTTCTTTTAGTTTTAATCTCATATTAAAATTATTGGTTAACTTATTTATTCAAATGTCATAAAAAGTTATAATATAATCCATTTAATTATTAATAAAACTTATTCATAAAATATGTATTTATAAGCATTTATATCAAATATTATCTTTTATCCCCTTCTTGAATTATTCACTTTTTTATGTTAACCTATATTCATTATATATTTTTTAATAAGAAGTCCTATTTTTAAAGGAGGATAAAACTATGAATCCTAATAAGTTTTCCGAAATTAGCCCTGAGATTATTAATTGGGCTCAAATCTGTAAAGAAAATAATATAGATCCTTCATTATATACAAAATATGAAGTCAAGAGAGGTTTAAGAGATATAAGCGGACAAGGTGTATTAACCGGATTAACAGAAATCTCGGAAATACATTCTTACGATATGAAAAATGGCAAACTTATCCCTTGCGACGGTAAGCTATACTATCGAGGTGTTGATGTAGAAGACATTATTGCTGGATTTACCGCAGATAATAGATTCGGGTTTGAAGAAGTAACATATCTTTTATTATTTGGAAAACTTCCAACAAAAAAAGAGTTGGTCGATTTTAACAATATTCTCTCAAAATACAGATCTCTTCCAACTGGGTTTGTTAGAGATATAATTATGAAAGCTCCAAGCAACGATATGATGAATACACTTGCACGAAGTGTTTTGACTTTATACTCATACGATAATAATCCGGACGATATCTCAATAGAGAATGTTTTAAGACAATCATTACACTTAATTGCACTCTTTCCTTTGCTATCTGTTTATGGATACCAAGCATACCATCATTACCATGCAGGGCAAAGTTTGTTTATTCATGCCCCTGAACCAAAATTATCAACGGCAGAAAATATTTTGCATCTTTTGCGTCCAGACAGTAAATACACTGATCTTGAGGCTAAAATTCTAGATATAGCCTTAGTATTACATGCAGAGCATGGTGGAGGTAATAACTCAACATTTACAACTCATGTTGTATCATCTTCAGGAACAGATACCTACTCAACTATAGCTGCATCTTTAGGTTCACTAAAGGGGCCTAAACATGGTGGTGCAAATATTAAAGTAATTAAAATGTTTGAAGATATGAAAAAATCTATTACCGATTGGGAAGACGAAGACGCAATAAAATCTTATTTAAATAATCTTCTAGACAAAAAAGCTTTTGACAAAGCTGGGTTAATCTATGGTATGGGACATGCTGTATATTCAATCTCAGACCCCAGAGCTAATGTTTTTAAGGGTTTTGTAGAAAAACTTTCAAAAGAAAAAAATCTAACAAAAGAATTTAAGCTATATTCATTAATAGAAAAACTTGCTCCTGAAGTGATTTCAAAGAGAAGGAGAATATATAAAGGTGTTAGTGCAAATGTAGACTTTTACAGTGGATTTGTATATAACATGTTAGGGCTACCTTTAGAACTATACACACCTATTTTTGCAATTGCCCGTATATCTGGCTGGTGCGCACACAGAATAGAAGAACTTGTTAATGAAGGAAAAATAATCAGACCTGCTTATAAAAGTGTTAAAAAGCGTGTTGCTTATTCACCTTTAAACAAAAGATAATTTTTAGTTTAAAATAAATAAAAAGGGATATCCTACTATTAAACACTGCTACTATATTTATTAGGAGATGAT
>CAKSUE010000060.1 GCA_934501135.1 uncultured Eubacteriales bacterium
CTAAACAACTCTTTAACATTATCTCTACCCTGGCCAAGTCTCTCCTCTTTAAATGAGAACCATGCACCACTCTTCTTCACAACATCCAGTTTAACAGCTAAATCTAGAAGTTCACCTTCTCTAGATATCCCCTTACCATACATAATATCAAATTCTGCTTCGCGAAATGGAGGAGATATCTTATTCTTTACAACCTTTGCTCTTGTCCTAGAGCCTATTAATTCTCCACCGCTTTTTAGTGCCTCAATTCTTCTAATATCTATACGTACAGATGAATAAAATTTTAGTGCTCTTCCTCCAGGTGTAACTTCAGGATTGCCATATACAACTCCAACCTTTTCACGTAGCTGATTTATAAATATAGCCACACAATTAGATTTAGAAATTGCTCCTGCAAGTTTTCTAAGCGCTTGTGACATTAATCTGGCTTGTAATCCTACGTGAGAATCACCCATTTCCCCCTCAATTTCCGCTCTTGGAACTAAAGCTGCAACAGAGTCAACAACAATAACATCAATAGCACAAGAACGTACCAAAGCTTCAGTGATTTCTAATGCTTGTTCACCTGTATCTGGCTGAGAAACAAGTAAAGAATCCACATCTACACCTAATGCTGAAGCATAAATTGGATCCAACGCATGTTCAACATCAATAAATGCAACATTTCCACCCTTTTTTTGACCCTCTGCAATACAATGCAATGCAAGAGTTGTTTTTCCCGATGATTCGGGACCATATATTTCTATTATTCGTCCTCTTGGCAATCCACCTATACCAAGAGCAATATCAAGTGATAAAGAACCTGTTGAAATTGCATCAACGTTCATTGTTTGATTTTGTCCTAAACGCATTACAGCTCCCTTACCAAATTGTTTTTCTATTTGACCTAAAGCTGTCTCTAACGCCTTATTTTTATCTAAAGCCAAACATAGCACCTCCATAAAATTTTACAATTCTCTAAGATCGATTATATATTAATTTCAATTTTAAGTAAAGCATTTTGTAGATTACAGAAATACACAGTTATTCCAGTTTCAACGCAGAAATAACTCTTTCTATTCCATTAATATCTTTATATGAATTTAAATCATATAGCCCTACACATCTAAAAATTTCTTTCACATCTACTTCCTGTCCTATGCCAATTTCAACCGCAATTAGTCCACCTATGTTTAAATATTTAATCCACTTTTTAGCTATAATTCTATAAAAATCTAATCCATCCCTACCACCATCTAAAGCCATTTGTGGCTCATATTTAACCTCAGTTTGTAAATTATCAATTTCACTCGTTTTTATATAGGGAGGATTAGAAACTATTGCATCAAACTTTTTATTTTCTAAAATAGAAATATCTTTAAATATGTCTCCCTTTATGCAGTCTACGTTGCTTATCCCATTAATAAGTGTATTTTTTTTAAGATATTCAAATGCTTTTTCTGAATATTCAACACAAGTAACTTGTGAATCACATCTATTTGAAGCGATACTTAATCCAACGGCACCACTACCTGAACACAGATCCAAAACTTTAGGATTATCTTTTTTGGCTATACGTTTTAGGCACTCGTTTACTAACGTTTCAGTATCTTCTCTTGGAATTAATACTCCTTCACCAACTCTAAACTTTAGATTCATAAATTCCCATTCACCAATTAAATACTGTAGTGGGTATCCTTTTGCCCTTTTTGATATAAGATTTAAAAAAATATTTTCCTTATTTTTATCTGCCTCTAAGTTACCATTCATTATTAAATAATGTCTATTTATACTAAAACAATGTTCTAAAATACACATACAATCAAAGGCAGGGCTTCCAATCCCCGCCTCTTTTAACATTAGTTTTCCTTTTGTATAAACTTGATTTATAGTCATACTTCTACTTTACCATCTCCATCTTCCGGTATAACAGCTTTCATTGCTGTAATTGCTATTTCAATCATATCATCATCTGGCTCTTTCGTTGTAATTCTCTGTATCCATAATCCGGGTGCAGAAATAATTTTAGTAATAACATTATCATATTTACCACAAACTTTAATTATCTCATATCCTATACCCACTATTACAGGAATACAAAGAATCTTAATAAATGACCTAAGAAATGGATTTGAAAATGGTATAAAAAATCCAATAATAATACCTATCAATATCATTAAAAACATGAAGCTAGTGCCACACCTAGGGTGAAAACGTGTATGTTTTTTTACATTATCAACTGTTAGTTCCTCATCACACTCATAGCAAAATATTGTTTTATGTTCAGCACCATGATACTGAAAAACACGTCTCATATCTTTTAACTGAGAGCATAAAATTACATATAGCAAAAATATTGTGATTCTAAGTATACCTTCAAAAACAGAACGATAAATTACTTCACTATGTAAAATATCAAAATACCCAGAAATAAGATTAAACATCCAAGTAGGAAAAACCAACCACAATAAAATCGCCAACGCAACACCTAACACCGATGCTATACCCATGATAATACTCATAATTTTATCGCCAAATTTATCATTTATCCATTTTTCGGTTTTAGAAAGTTCCTCTTCCTCTCCTTCTTCAGCTGATACTTCGGCAGAAATCTTAAGTGCCTTTTGCCCTATAATCATAGAATCTATAAAACCACTTATACCTCTAAAAATAGGTAGCTTGAATATCCTAGATTTATCTTTTATACTGGAAGCATCAATATATTCATTATATATGCTACCATCAGGTTTTCGTACTGCTAGTGATATTTTCTTTGGGCCTCTCATTAGTATTCCTTCAATAAGTGCCTGTCCACCAATTGAAGTGATTCTCTTTACCTTTTCTTTTGACATAAGCTATCTCCTCATTTAATCATAAATTATCCGACTTCATTTTAGGTATAGACATTGTAACAACAGTTCCTACTCCTTCCTGACTTACAATGTCAAGTGATCCTGAGTGTAACGTCATAATTTCTTCTGCAACCGCCAAACCAATTCCAGAACCCCTTTGAGTTTGATTTGCCTTATAAAACTTTTCTTTTACTTTTGGTAGATGCACAGAAGGAATACCACATCCATTATCTGTAACAGTTACTTTTATATCGTCGCTATCTTCAAAAACATCAACTAATATGCTTCCATTTTCCTGCGTATATTTAATTGCATTATCTATTATATTAATAAACACTTGTCTTAGTCTATTTCTGTCACCTAATACGGGGGATATAGTTTGCGGCGCATTATAAACCAAATCTTTTCCTTCTGATTTCGCGCGATCTTTAAACATGTAAACTGCTTCATCAACTTCTGCTAAAAGGTCAATTTTATCCATCATTAATATCATTCGGCCATTTTGCATTCTTGAAAAATCTAAAAGCTCTTCAACTATTCCTGAGAGCCTTTCTGATTCATTAACTATAATTTTAAGGCCTTTATCCATTGTCGCATTATCTATACTCTCGCCCATTTGCATAGTTTCTGCCCATCCTTTAATTGCAGTGAGAGGAGTTCTCAACTCATGCGAAACTGAAGATATAAAATCATTCTTAAGTTTTTCTGATGTTCCAAGTTCTCCTGCCATATAATTTATTATATCACAAAGATCACCTACCTCATCATTATGTTTTTTTTCTATTCTTGCATTAAAATCTCCTTGCGCAATTCTATTTGCTATAGCACCCATATCATACAATGGATCAACAATTGATTTTATAAAATATGAGCTCGATACTGTAACAATCGACATAAATACAATTCCAATAACTGATAAAATAATCACAGATAAAATCATTGCCCTAGTTGCAGGTTCCAGAGAAACAACATACCTAACCGCTCCAAGATATTCTCCTGAGTTTGTGTATATGCATCTGGTAACAGCCATAACTTTTTCATTAGATGAAAGCTTACCTGTCCATGTACCATAATTATTCGATGATAATTTAGCTGTTTGGTAGTCTGGCATACTTTCATCTTCTTCTGGTTCAAATCCGGTTGAAGTTATTAAAACTGCATCTTTTGAATTAAATACCATCAACTCCATTAATTCTTTGTCTCGAAAATTCTGCACATATTCACGTGTTTTTTCCTCAAATTTTTCACTTGAATCAAATCTTTCCTCACTTAATATATTGACAAGTTCATTAGATCTTCCACTTATAGCTTGATGTATTCCACTATAATAATATCCTCTAATAACAAAAGAAAACAACAAAACTATAACTGCAAGTATACCTAATATCAAACTTAAACTATTTACTAACCATCTTCTAGTTATACCCCTTATCGCCATATGTACCTTCCTTTTGAAATGCAGAAAAAGATTTCTTCAACATCATATACTATGCTTCCCATTTATATCCCAGTCCCCAAACAGTAACAATATGTCTAGGATTAGATGGCCGATCCTCTATTTTCATTCTAAGCCTCCTAATATTTACATCAACAATTTTTTCTTCACCATAGTAGGCTTCTCCCCAAACATGGGTTAATATATCTGTTCTACTAAGAGCTGTTCCGGGATTTGAGAAAAAATACTCCATTATTTGAAATTCAACCTGCGTTAAGTCTATCATCCTTCCAGACTTAGATAGGGCTCTGTTTCTTAGATTTAATAAAAACTCCCCAGATTTTATTTCCTCTTTAAAATTATTTTCTTCTCGCATCTCTGCTATTGCAATTCTTCTGTAAAGGGCATCTACCCTTGCAACTAGCTCAGAAGGACTAAACGGCTTAGTTACATAATCATCTGCACCTATCATAAGACCACTTACTTTATCCATCTCTTGAGTTTTTGCTGTAAGCATAATTATACCTATAATATTACTCTTTTTCCTCAATTCCTTACATACTGTAAATCCATCCACTCCCGGCATCATTATGTCTAATATTGCAATATCAAAACTGCTGGGATCTTCCTCAAATTTTGCAAGTGCTGCTTCTCCACAATCCGCTTCTACAACATTGTATCCTGCCCTTTGCAGATTAATTATTATAAACTCTCTTATAGCCTGTTCATCTTCCGCAACAAGAATTTTTTTCATAAATGTACACCTTTCCAACCGTATAATAATTAACTATTTTTACTTATTAATTAATATAAACCTATCTTTTATTTGATCCTCAGATATCGATAAATGATTATCTTTTTCAGGTATTGATGCTATATAATATTTATTTTTGTAGTATTCTAGTAGTATAAATCCTTCTTTACTATTTTTTAACTTTTTTATCTCATAATCAGATAATGTCATTATTTTTAAAATATCAGCTCCGTTTAATTTAGAGCTATCATCTAAACTATTTACTATTTCACTGAATATTAAAGAATTCGTTTCTTTTTCTTTGCTAACCTCAACCTTACCATACCACTCAGCCGGTATCATAAATATATAATCATCATAATCTGATGCAGTAACATTTACAACAGATGTTGATTCATTAGTAATAATATATTTTAACCAACATATAATTATTGATGATTCTCTATCTGAAGTATCACTAAATCTCCCTGAAC
>CAKSUE010000061.1 GCA_934501135.1 uncultured Eubacteriales bacterium
ATATAATGCTATTTTAAGCAGATGTACCGTTTTTGAGTTTAAGTCTGTTAATGCAGAGGATATAAAAAATGCCGTTAGACGAGCATTTAATTTTCTTTCTCATGAGCACAAAAAAGCAATTACATTCAGTGATGAAGTTGTTGAGCATATTTCTAGGTCTTGTTCTGGCGACGTTAGAAAATCTATAAATACTGTGGAATTGTGTTTTTTAGCAAGTAATAATGAAAATAGCAATGTATATATTGATATTGAAACAGTTAAACAGGTGGCAGATAAAAATATAATAAAATACGATAAAGATGGTGATTCCCACTATGATATATTATCTGCCTTTCAAAAATCAATGCGAGGATCAGATCCAGATGCCGCTATACATTATCTTTCACGGCTACTTGAGTGCGGGGACTTGATTTCGGCATGCAGACGATTGATGGTATGTGTTTGTGAGGACGTTGGACTTGCTTATCCACAGGCAATATCTATTGTAAAATCATGTGTTGATATTGCTTTTCAAGTTGGACTGCCTGAAGCAAGAATTCCACTTGCCGACGCCGTTATTTTAGTATGCAATTCTCCGAAATCCAACTCAGCGTACTCAGCAATTAACAGTGCCATGTCTGATATTAAATTAGGCAAATCAGGAGATATTCCTAGACATTTACAAAACAAACATTTTGATGGTGAAGATAATCCAAATAAAGGACAATTCTATAAATACCCACACGATTATAAAAATTCATATGTGTCTCAGAGCTATCTGCCAGATAATCTAAAAGATACGATATACTATAGATATGGTGAAAATAAGACCGAGCAAGCTTTTAAAGAATATTGGAGCAAAATAAAGGGAAAATAATAAATGCATTTATCTTATTTAATTTTAACAAAAAGTTTAATTGTCGTGTTTGCTTTTCTAAAATATATGTGTTAAAATTATGCTAATCTATCAAAAATGAGGTGTCTCCATAAATGAACCCAGAAATACTTTATAGTTTATCGCACGGTATTTCAAATAAACTCTGATCCTGCTATTATAGCTATTAGTATAAATCACAATAATTACACTAATGAATGCATAAAGAAAACTAATATGTTTACTGTTTCTGTTTTATCTGAAGATACACCGGGTACAGTTATTGGTACACTTGGGTTTAGCTCTGGTAGAGATATAGATAAATTAAAAAATGTTAAACATCAATTTTTAAAAGAAGGTTATCCGATTATCCAAGAAAACAGCTGCTGTTGGTTTTTGTGTAAAGTTATAAATAGCATTGAAACACCTACACACACCGTATTTTTATCAGAAATTACAGACGGAAGCGATAAATCAATAGGTGCTCCCATGACATATTCATATTATCATAATGTGATAAAAGGAAGGGCCCCTAAAAATGCACCAACATATCAAGAAGCTGCTCCACCTACCAACAATGGCAGCAACTATGTATGCACGATATGTGGTTATGTCCATAATGGTAGTGAAAAACCATTCAATGAGCTTCCTTCCGATTGGGTATGTCCAATTTGCGGTGCACCCAAATCTGTATTCAAAATAAAAAACTAATACTATTTATTTTCTTATTATTAAAACATAGCGGCACGATAAAAATCGTACCGCTACTTTAATAATACAGTTAACATTATTAAATGATCTTTGCAATACATATAATAACCAATAAACATGAACTAGCCGCTAAGTTATTAGATAGTATATTATTAATAAGAAAAGGGAGATTAACATGAGAAAGACAAAAATTATTTGTACCCTAGGCCCTGCCTGCTCAGACGAAGAAATCATAAGAGATCTTCTTAAAGCTGGTATGAACATAGCAAGAATTAACTTTTCGCACGGCAACCATGAATATCATAGCAAAAATATTGATATGTTCCGTAAGGTTAGAGATGAACTCGGACTCCCTGCAGCAGTAATGCTAGACACTAAGGGCCCTGAGATACGTCTAAAAGATTTCGAAAATGGCTCTATCCAAATAAAAGAAGGAAATATTTTTACACTAACCTCTAAAGATGTCATGGGTAATGAAAATATTGCATCTATAACATATAAAGATCTTCCCTCTCAAATCACTGCAGGTACAAGGCTTTTAATAGATGATGGTCGTATACTCCTAGAGGCTATTGATGTTACTGATACTGACATTAAATGTAAAGTAATTCAGGGTGGTATTGTAAGCAATCATAAGGGAATAAATGTACCCAGACTAAGATTAGAAATGCCATATTTAAGTGAACAAGATAAAAAAGATATCCTTTTCGGAATTGAAAAAGATGTAGATTTTGTGGCTGCATCTTTTGTAAGAAGAAAAGAGGACGTTCAAAGCCTTAGAAAGTTTATTGACTATAATGGTGGACACAGTATAAAAATAATATCCAAAATTGAAAATATTGAAGGTATAGAAAACTTCGATGAAATATTAGATAACTCCGATGGCATCATGTTAGCAAGAGGAGATTTAGGAGTTGAAGTTTCATATGAAAAACTACCAGGTATTCAGAAGAAATTCATAAAAGCCTGTTACAGACAAGGTAAAATGGTAATTACCGCCACACAGATGCTTGATTCTATGATTAATAACCCAAACCCAACAAGAGCTGAAATTACAGATGTGGCAAACGCAGTATTTGATGGAACATCAGCTGTGATGTTATCTGGCGAAAGTGCTGCAGGCAAATTCCCCGTCCGTTCTGTAGAAGTCATGGCTAAAATAGCTAAGCAAGCTGAAAAAGATGCTTTTGATATGGGAATATATACACATATTAGATATGATATGGACGAAAGCGATACTACCAATGCTATGTGCGATGCTGCTTGCACAACAGCAAAAGATATTAATGCAAAATGTATTATAGCCGTTACAATATCTGGAAATACCGCTAGAGGAATGTCTAAATTTAGACCTTATGAACCTATTGTAGCAGCAACACCATCAATTAAAACATTCCACCAATTATCTCTATCATGGGGAGTATATCCTGTTTTAGCGAGGTTACAAAAAAAATCGGATGAATTATTTATACACTCAATCGACTGTGCAAAACAAATTGATCTTGTGGAAAAAGGAGATAGAGTTGTAATAACCGGAGGAATTCCACTAGATGTTTCAGGAAATACAAACACAATAAGAGTAGCAATAGTTTAACTATATTTTTATAGTATCACATATTTATATAATCAAAAAAAGATAAAAGGTCTCATATTAAAAGGCCTTTTATCTTTTTTTATGCAAACATATAATATACAATATCGAACACATAAAATATATAAATTTTGGAGAGTGATTCATATAATGCAATATTTCTAATTGTTTAATTTATTTCACTAATGGCAACAAAGTAATTACAAGACTCTTTCATAAAAACCACTACTTATTATAAACCTAAAACCTTATAAAACGAGTAACTAATTAAAAATACTAGTATCTGGAGTTCATTATAATGCAGTTTAATAATCAAAATACATTCTTTTATTAATAAGCTCATATAAATGCAAAACTGTTTACTAATACAGCATTTATCTATTTAAATTAATGAACCTTATTTATGGTTAGATTTTAGTAATATTATATGCAGGTTTATAATACCATAAATTTATTTTGAGTACAAGTACTTTATATTATATACAGTAAATTTATTAAGTCTAATAATTTGGATAAAATAAATAAGAAAGGGGATTAAGTATGTATATAAACTATAAAGAGGTTGGTAAAAGAATAGCCAAAAAAAGGAAAAGTCTTGGATTAAAACAATCAGACGTAGTTGAAATTGCTAATCTTAGCGACAATTATCTATCACATATAGAAACAGCAAGAACAACCCCTAGTATAGATGTTCTCATGAAGATCTGTACAGCTTTAGACACAACCCCCGATTCTCTACTGCTTGGTACCATAGATGAAACAGACAGCCTTGATGCCAACATTATTCAAAAATTAAAATTATTAGACCATCAAAAGAAAGCCTTATTATCAAGTTTTATCGACTGTTTAATAGATACAGAACTATAACTAAAAAAGGAATTGCAATAATATTGCAGTTCCTTTTTTATGATTAATTTCTTTTTATTCCCCATTTTTTTGCTTCTCTAACTATTTTATTAGACATTACCATTATTGCAATAAGGTTAGGAATCATCATTAGTCCATTAAAAGTATCAGATAATTCCCAAACCAGATTAAGTTCCATAACCGATCCAAAAAGAATTATAACTATGTATATTGTTTTATAAATAACTGCTGACTTTAATCCAAATACATATTCAAACGCCCTTTGGCCAAAATACGACCATCCTACAATAGTAGAAAAACTAAATAGCACTATTGAAATAGCAACAAAATATGTTCCAAATCCTCCAAAAACAGATTCAAAGGCCCTTGTGCTTAGCGCTACACCCTCTTCTCCACTATCAATTGCTCCAGTACAAAGTATACAAAGTGCCGTTATACTACATCCAATAATAGTATCGAAGAAAACCTGAAAAATACCTAACATTCCTTGTTTAACAGGATTATCTTCATTTATTTCCGCATAAATAATTGGAGAAGATCCAAGCCCCGCTTCATTTGAAAAGGTACCTCTTGCCATGCCATATTTAATGGCTTTTGATGTTATAAGCCCCATTGCTCCTGCACCAGCAGACTGAAAATTAAAAGCATCTTTAAAAATATTATAAAATACTGTCCCTAATGTATTAAAATTCAAAAATATAACAATTAATCCACCTACAATATAAAAAGTAGCCATAAATGGAACTAATTTTTCACTAACAGATACTATACTCTTTACTCCTCCAAAAAGTATAAAAGCTACTATTAATGCTAATCCAATAGCTGTAAATCTAGGATCTATATTAAAACCCCTATGTAATGCTTCGGCAAGAGAGTTTGCCTGAGTTATATTACCCATTCCAAAAGTAGATCCTATGCATGCTAAAGAAAAGAGTATTGCAAGCCATTTCTGACCCATTCCCTTTTCTATATAATACATAGGTCCTCCAACTATTTCCCCTTTAGAATTTTTCTGTTTATATAAACACCCTAATACGTTTTCGGCAAATATAGTCATCATACCTAAAAAGGCTCCTACCCACATCCAAAAAACTGCTCCGGGTCCTCCTAAAGTTATTGCAGTTGCAACGCCTACTATATTACCTGTCCCAATTGCGCCTGCAAGAGATGTTGCTAATGCTTGAAATGATGAGATTGTGCCACCTTCACTTTTTTTTAAAAAGCTTTTAATTGTTCCAATTAGCCATCTATTTATTCCTCGAACCTGAAAAAACTTGAATCTAAAACTAAAATAAATACCAACAAATATCAAAAAAACTAAAATTGCTGGTCCCCAAACAATTGAATTTAATATCTTGCTAAATTTTTCCATATAGTACATTTTATTGCAAATTAAGCCTCCTCTACCATATCAATGATAATCTATATGCACAATCTTATAAATTATAC
>CAKSUE010000062.1 GCA_934501135.1 uncultured Eubacteriales bacterium
TGGCATGCTATCGTCACAAAGTAAAGCTATATCTCGTATAGAAGCAGGATGTTTGGGTAATGGTTTATATTTTTTATCTAATAATATATTATTGAACATAGTGTCTATATCAATAGATAAAATATAGGGTCTTCCATCAACTTCATAGTTTTCAGAGACATTTGGATGTATCTCTCCCATTATTCCTGCAATTTCATCATTAATAATAATATTTGCGCATCTTCCAGGATGAAAAGCAAAATGTTCATTATTGGTAGTTACATCGAAGTTATATATATCTAATGCATCAAACATATCTTCTAGAATACCTTTTAAATTCGAAAAATCTATATTATTTCCGTATAAACCTATTGTTAAAACGTTTTTTTCTAATGGGAGTTTATCGTCTGTTGTAGGTATATATTCTTTTGCCATTTCGAATAAATACGCATGTTCATTTCTATTATTATAAATTTTAGATAAGATCTCCATCATTGAAGGAATAGCAGTTGTCCTCATTATGCTTGTATCTTCACCGAGAGGATTAGAAATAGTTACAGATTTTCTCAACTTATGATTTTTGGGCATACATATTTTGTCATAGTATTTAGGGCTTATAAATGAATATGTCATTATTTCACTTATTCCCAGTGCAGTAAGAGTATTTTTGAGATTTTGATCAAATTTTTGTCTAGCTGTATATATTCCTTCAATAGTTCCTTTTGCGGATGAGGCTTCTATTTTATCATAACCATAAAATCTTGCTATTTCTTCTGCAATATCTGCCTTATGTTTTATATCTTGCCTATAAGATGGGATTATTATACTTTTATTATCAACTTTGCAGCCTAGTTTTTTTAATATTGATATCATATATTCTTCTGAAATATTGGTGTTTAAAAATGAGTTTATCCAGTTGGCATCTAAGTCTAAGATAGTATTATTATCTATAATATTATCTATCATGACTATTTCATCAGCAACTTCTCCAGCATCTAGTATTTCTATAAGTTCACATGCTCTATCTAGTGCAGGAATGCAATTATTTGGATCTAGAGATTTCTCATATTTAGCTGAAGCATCTGTTCTCATACCCTGGCTTTTTGCAGTTAAACGAACAGACTTGGCGTCAAAATTTGCAGATTCAAATACAATTGTTTTTGTATTATCATTTATACCGCTATATTCTGCACCCATTACGCCCGCAATAGCAAGAACTTTTTCATTATCAGCAATAACTAAGTCTTTATCGGTTAAAGAACGCTCAATGTTGTCAAGCGTCTTTATTTTTTCTTTATTTTTTGCTTTTCTAACTATTATTTTATTATTAGAAATCATATTTAAATCGAATGCATGCATAGGTTGTCCGTATTCTGTTAAGATATAATTTGTAATATCAACAATATTATTAATAGGTCTTATTCCTGCAGAAATAAGACGTTCCCTAATCCACCTAGGCGATTTTTTGATTTTAACATTTTTTACAACTCTTGTACTATAAAACTGACATAATTTTGGTTCTTCCACAGAAACACTTATTAAATCTGATGATTTTCCATATCCACCTTTTACAATAGGTTTGTGAATATTTAGCGGCTTGTCAAACGTAGCTGAAGCTTCACGTGCCAAACCTAAAACAGAAAGACAATCAGGTCTGTTTGGTGTTATTTCAAATTCAACTATAATATCATTTAGCTCAAGAGCATTTTTAATATCTTGACCAGGTTTATAATCGTTTTCAAGAATTAGAACACCATCATCAGATGTATCGTCAAGAAGATCTTTGCTAATACCAATTTCTTTATATGAGCAGAACATACCTTGACTTAAGACTCCGCGTAATTTACCCTTTTTAATTTTTGTTCCGTCAGATAAAACAGCTTTATCCAAAGCAACTGGTACAAGGTCATTCACATTTATATTTGTAGCGTTAGTTACAATCTGTATAGGTTCTTCTTTACCGATATCTACTGAGCAGACAAAAAGCCTATTAGCGTTTGGATGAGGATTTATTGAAAGTATTTTACATACTACTATATTATTAATGTTTTTGCATTCCTCTTTATATTCTTCTACTTTTGAACCACTCATAGTCATCGCATCGGAAAATTCTTTTGGGCTGATATCCTTTATATCTACAAAGTCATTTAGCCATTTCATAGAAATATTCATATTTTGTTTCTCCCCCCTAAAACTGTTCTAAGAATCTAATGTCATTTTCATAAAATAATCTTAGATCGCTAATATTATATCTATTCATAACAACTCTCTCGAGCCCCATACCAAGAGCGAATCCACTATAAATTTCAGGATCTATTCCACAGTTTATAAGCACCTGAGGATGAACCATACCACAACCTAAGATTTCCATCCATCCTTCACCTTTACAAATGCTACAACCGCTACCATGGCAATTAAAGCATTGTAAATCGACTTCTGCAGATGGTTCAGTAAAAGGGAAGTGGTGAGGCCTGAATCTTATAACGGAGTTTTTACCATATAGCCTTTTAACGAATATTTCTAAGGTCCCTTTTAAATCTGCAAATGTTATTCCTTTATCAACAACAAGTCCTTCGACCTGTGTGAATAAGGGCGAGTGAGTGGCGTCTACTGAATCAGATCTGTATACACGTCCGGGAGAAATGATTCTTATTGGAGGCTTTTGGCTTTCCATAACTCTAACTTGCATAGGTGAAGTTTGAGTTCTAAGTACAATTTTATTGTTTATATAGAAAGTATCTTGAGTATCCCTAGCAGGATGGTCTTGAGGCATATTTAATGCTTCAAAATTATAGTAATCATATTCCACTTCAGGACCTTCTGCTATGTTAAAACCCATTCCTAAAAATATTTCTTTAATTTCATCTAATACAATAGTTATCGGATGCTTATGACCTAAATATCTGCGTTTTCCAGGTAAAGTGACATCTATTTTTTCTTTCTGCAGTCTTTTTTTATCTTCAATAGATTTTATTTCATGTGCCCGTACTTGAATTTGATTTTCTATGTACGAACGAATTTCATTTGCAAGTTTACCTATTAAAGGCCTTTCTTCGGAAGATAATTTTCCCATTTGTTTTAAAATAGAAGTAAGTTCACCTTTTTTACCAAGATATTTGATTCTTATATTTTCTATATCTTGATTATTTTTTGTGTTTTTCAGCTTATCTTCAACAGTTCTACGAATTGATTCAAGCTGCTGCTTCATGTTATTCACCTCAATAAAATTATTAAATAAAAAACGCTATCATCACCAAAAGGGACGAAAGCGTTTTCCGTGGTACCACCCTAGTTTTTGCATAAGCAAACACTTTTTAGCATATAACGGTGCAAACCGTTGTGTCCTACTGCTATTTCAAACACACCGCTCAGAAGTGAAATTCGGCCTAAATTCAATCATTAGTATGCTTTCAGCCACGACATACTATCTCTTATATGAAACAAATAAAGGCTTACTTTGCTTTGTCATAGCGTTTATAGTTATGATTTATAATGTTACCATTAATAATATAAAAATTCAATAGAATTTTGTTTTTAGATATTAAAATAATTAAATTTAATACCATTTTTGGTTATCAGAATCTTGTACTTGGTAATTATTTTCCACAAACTCGTTCCACTCTTTTTCCCAGTTACTCATCATTTTATTCTTTTCAGAATCGCTTGCGGCACTGTATTTTATTGAGTTTATGCATAGTTGTTTAATTTGAGCAATACCAAGATGCCAACCAGCAATCGCTTCAAAGAAATCATAGGAAAGTCCTGTTGTATTAAATGCTAATGGATCATCAGAACATATTGTAAATGGAACGTCTCGTTTTAAATACTCTACTGCTGGGTGTGTTCTTAAGTCGTAACAATATCTTAATAATTGATTACTAATAGGGCAGACTTCAAGAGCAATCTGTTTTTCTTTTATTTTTTCCATTAGATCTGGGAATCTGTATAAGTTAAGGCCATGTCCGATTCTTTTTGATCCAAGAAGATATGCATCAACCATATTTTGTGAATCTGGAAGAACCGATTCTCCGGCATGAAAATATAAATCAAATTCCTTGCCATCTTTTCTCATTTCATTTATATATTTTGAGTATTCTATAAGCTGGTGGCCGTCATCTTCCGCACCTACTAAATCAAAACCTACAATAAATTCTACAATATTATTGGGATCAAATTCGTCTTTTATATTTTCTTTTAAATAGATCATATTTTCAACATTATCTTTAACACTAGCGGGATCTTTTTTAATACCTTTGTTAGCAGCTATTATAAGTTTTAGTGTAAAGTCTGGATATTCTTTTTTTAGATCATAATATACATCACGTAAAATCTCTATAGCAACTTTGCCAGTTTTATCACCATCAAATTCTGTAATTCCAGTTCTAAGCTCAATGTGGCTTACATTGTCTTTAATTTGTTCTGAAAATGCTTCATGATAAAATTCTTTAAAAAGTTCTTTATCTACACCATGTGTATATCCAACTCTAGAAAAGATATCATTAAATTCATCCCATATATGGCCTATATCTTCATCAGCTTCATCTATTGTCCAAAGGGATAAAAGCCTTTCTTCACTTGTCATTCCTTCTTCAATAGCTGTTTTGAGCGGCACAAAACCTTCTATAATTTCTTCACCCGATTTAAATATTCTTATAGAACCTTCAGGGATATCAGTGCCATCTGAAGTATGTATATCTTTGGGACAAACATAGATATTATCTTGAGTATGCAAAAAATTAAGGAAGTTTTCTGTGCCGAAAGTTGCAGTGGTATGTACATGCAAATTACCGCCTTTGGGCATATCTCTAATTAATTTATATAGGGGAGTATTAGCTATATAATTTGTGCCGGTTCCTTTTAGAAAATCGTAAAAAGGGTTTGCAGGTGCATAAGTTGTATCATCTGTATAATCTTCATATGTCTTTATAAGAGTCTTTAATCTATTGTCCAGAGCTTTTTCTTTATCGTTTAAAGATAAAGTGGACCCAGTTTTATACAAATTTGAACTAACTATACTCTCTCTTTGATTAAGGTATTCTGTTTCACTTATGGGTAAGGATGATGTGTTACTGTTCATTGAACAGGATGTTAACATTATGGATATGGCTGTTATGGGTGCTATGATTTTTAAGTAAAATTTAATATTTCCCATTTAACTCTACCTCCTAAAAATATTTATGATAGGATTATATAATAATCCTATAAAAAAGTCAACATATGAAATTTTTTAGTGTAATTTGCGAGTTGTTGTAAGGCAGTCTTTTTGCAATTTGACAAAATTAGTAAAACATGATAAGTTCTCTATGTATAAATATAGTAAGGTATAGTAAGTGTATTTGAGAGTATTTTAATTGGAGTGATTAATTTGGAAAAAGCATTAAATATAATTTCTGATCATATTGAGAAAGTTCTTTCTGGAAAAAGATTCTCTTATCAGGCAAAGAAAAATGAAAAAGAAGTAATATTTGTAGGAGAAAATACAGCCTATTCT
>CAKSUE010000063.1 GCA_934501135.1 uncultured Eubacteriales bacterium
ATATTACATAGTGTATCATAGATATTTAATATTTTATAGCATGTTTTTATGATTTAGATGCCGGTGTGTCGGAATTGGCAGACGAGACAGACTCAAAATCTGTTATCCGCGAGGGTGTGTGGGTTCGAGTCCCACCACCGGCACCAGGTAGCACCTGGAGGCAATTCGCGTGTGAAGCTAAAAGTAAATTGTTTTCTTTTAAGCTCGCGTTTTCAGCTTTCAGGTCCTTATTGGTTATTCGTACCAGGTAGCACCTGGAGGCAATTCGCGTGTGAAGTTAAAAGTAAATTGTTTTCTTTTATGCTTGCATTTTCAGCCTTCAAGTCCATATTGGTTATTTGTATCAGGTGGTACCTGAACGCAAGTCGCGTTCAGGGCTTTTTTTTGCACAATACGATTAGGATAGGTCCCTATTGGCATTCCGTACCAAATGTATTAAAATAAGTTGCACTTGATATTTGAGTGTAATTTCTTTATTCTTCGCTATTGTTTAGACTACGTTTCCTTAAGGCCTTTTTGAAATCAATGGCCTTATTTATAAGGGGAATAAGGCTATTTTTTAGTACTTTATTTCTTGCGAAGATAAAAAATAGAAAAAATTTTTTCCAATTTTATTAATTATAACCTGAAGAAGTCTATTAGAATTGGGCTTAAACCTTTTATTTACCAATAAATTTTATTGATTAATAACTAATTATATAAAGATTTTTATTAAAATCACCAGCGCTTATTTACACTTTATTCATCATTTTAGCTACATAATAATTTATAATGTGAAATATATATATTTTTAAATTTTTCTAAAAAAATGTTTGTATATTGTCAATTATTCTGTTATAATACGGAAGGTTAGAGATTTAATTGTGCGAAAAACATTTGAGGCATTGCGAGTGGAAGGAGTGGGGCAATTTTGAATATATATTCATTTAGGAGCTAGTTACCTACGAGAATAGGGGCTATTGTATGTATTTAAATTCCCTATTATGAAATCCTTTGTAATCATGATATTGGATGTTTAAGAAAATTTTATTTTTAAGAAAGAGGCGTTATTAAATGAGTAACGAGCAAGTTGTAGCGAAAAAGCCTGAATTTAATAAATTTCAGGCGGCATTATGGCCTATACATGGCTATGAAATGAAGAAATTTTTACCTATGTCCTTAATGATGTTTTGTATACTATTTGTATACACATTAGTAAGAGATTTAAAGGACACTTTAATAATTACAGTATCGAACTGTGGTGGCGCAGAGTGTATTCCTAATATTAAACTTTTTGGTGTTATGCCAATGGCTGTTGTTGCAATCATTATTTTTGCTAAATTAGTTAATAAGTTTGATATGCAAAAAGTTTTTTACATAGTAGTAGGATTTTTCCTATCTTTTTATGCTTTATTTGGTTTTGTTTTATATCCTGCTTCAGATTATATTCATGCTTCTGAGGAAACAATTAGAAGTTGGCAGGCTGCAGCACCATCATTCTTGTATTGGATACTACCTTTAGTAGGTAACTGGAGCTATTCTCTGTTCTACATTATTTCAGAACTATGGGGAAGCTTAGTAATTTCATCTTTGTTCTGGCAGTTTGCAAACCAAACTACTAAGAAATCAGAAGTAAAAAGATTCTACGGACTATTTGCTTGTATAGGAAATGTGGGACTTATATTCTCAGGTTTCTTAGTAAAATATTTAGCTGAAATGGCACGTAGAGCTATTAAACAAGGCGACATGAATGCATTTACTAAAGATGTTATGTGGCAAATGATATTTGTTTTAATTGTAGGAGCTGCTCTTATATCTTTATATGTTTACTTAAACAAATGTGTATTAACAGATCCTAGATTTTATGATCCAACTCAAGTTAAAGGCAAAAAAGAGAAGCCTAAGATGGGAATTGGTGAAAGCTTTAAGTGTATAGTTAAGTCACCATATTTGCTATTGATAACAGTTTTAGTTATAGGCTATGGTGTCGCAATTAACCTAGCTGAAGTTGTTTGGAAATCTCAAGGTAAGATGCTTTATACTGAGTCTCATCAATTTAATAATATGATGGCAAATTTATCTATTGTAACTGGTCTAATAACTATATTGGTAACATTAACAGGTAGTAATATATTAAGAAAATGTAAATGGAGAACTGCTGCCTTAATCACTCCTATTTCAGTTCTTATATTAGGAACAATATTCTTTGGAATTGTTATTTATGAAAACCATGCAGGAGTAGATGCTAAAATATTTGGGGTAAACGTTTTGTGGTTAGCGGTTATGTTTGGATTAATTCAAGATGCTTTATCAAAGGGTATTAAGTATTCATTGTTTGATTCAACAAAACAAATGGCATATATTCCTCTAGATGCAGACTTAAAGACAAAAGGTCAAGCAGCCGTTGAAGTAATAGGCGGTCGATTGGGTAAAGCTGGTGGATCATTAATTCAATCTACATTAACAGCTATATTCGTTGGAAGCACATTAACACAATTAGCTGGAATTATTGCTCCTATAGCTATAATTATAGTACTTGCTTGGTCTGGATCTGTATGTAGCTTAAGTAAGAAATATGAAGCTCTTGTTGCATCAAAGGAAAAGTCTGATAGTAACAACAGTGAAGTTAAAGAGGAAAGCAAACAAAAGACAACAGTTAATGACTAAATTAATGTTAATTGTGTGATTTTGAACTTTTAAACAATAGTCTATAAGCTAATTGTAAGTATAATCTTTCCCTGTAACTTAGATAAATTATTGTGTCTTATAAATAAATATTAGTAGAAATTAATTCTCATAGATTTAGTTCTTCAATATGTGTTTATATAGCATATATTCACTAATATGGATAAGCTAATTCTGACACGGATTTATATGATTAAATACATATTTTAATATCACTTTTAATAAAATTCACTTATGTTGAATACAAAGCGTAGGGACTTATTTCTCTTTTTAGAGGAGTAAGTCCCTTTTAATTTCATTTAATTCTGTTAAAATAAATGTAAATGTATAAGTTATACCTATTTTTAAGTGACAAGAGTAGTTTAGAATTTAAATTATAGAATTGAAAAAATAATAAGAAATTCTATAATAATAAGATGTTAATAAAAGCATAAAATTTTAACATGTGCATAAGGAGGATAATAAAATATAAAGGACAAAACAATAAAAATCAGGAGGTTTGAGTGTCGTATCTGTATTTATGGTAATACTTGGTACTTAAATAATTAGAGCGGATGATATTGAAGATAAAGTAGTCATTTTTACTGAACCTACAGAATTTGATACAAGTGATACCGTAGGCTATATGATATGGCTTGACCTAGTAATTTTTATTACAATATCTTGCAGTTCTATGACTGGTTTATATTAAAAGAAAGAAGCTTTTATAAAACGAAACTCCCACCCTGTTAACTCTGATTAAAGGGTGGGAGATATATTTAAGAAGGTTTTTATAATTAAATTAGTGTAAGTAGGGAAGATGAACATGCAGCTACCAGTTTTTCAAACTCTATTTCGATTTTATCGGATAGTTTATCAATTTCTTTACAGGTGTTTAAAATAGAGGCAGACACAGCAAAAGCAACTATAATATTTGCAGCCTGTTCATATAGACATTCTTTAGTTAATTGTAATCCAAAGGATAAATATGTTTTTATAATTAAATCTTCATATAAAACTAAGATGCTTTTGGTTATGGATTTATAATGTTTGTCTAATATTGACATAATAACAGAATAAGCTTTATTTTTTGATATTTCAGAAATAATATTTATGTTATATATATTTAGTGCAGTACTGATTTGTTCAAAATTAAACCTATCTAAATATTTATTAAAAATAAAACTATTATTTTTGCTAAGAAAATAATGTTCTAATATCCCGCATCGTTCAATATATTGTAAGTAATTGTTATTATTATCTCCAAAAATGTTTTTTAAAAGTTTAGAGGTTTCTTTATCTTGAATAATATGCGTGTTAATTCCATATGCAAACCATTTTTCCTCAGCAGTCTTGGTATAGCTTTTCATTTTTTCCAGAAAGTTATATGAGTCAGATTCAATACCAATTGTATTATCAAATTTAAATTTTCCAATATCAGCATAGACTATTCCAGATAAAAATGCATTTTGCTCATTCTCGGATAATGAAAGATTAATTTTGTTAATTATTTCTTTACCTAAATTAAAGTGTGTATTTCCAAACAAATTATGTACTCTCCTTACAATAGTGATAGGACATAGAAAATGTGTTTATTTCTTACCTTAACCATATATCTAAATATTATAATACATAGTTTTTGTAAATACAAGATAGCATTTAATTATAAATTATTATAATATTAAGCAAAAAAATTGCACTCTATTAAGAGCACAATTTTTTAGAAATTAAAATAGTGATCTAATTAACTCCAAATTCAGCGGAATCAGACTCTGAATTTTCAGAAGTATCCTCGTCTTGGAAATTAGATTTATCGGGTAATGGTGGCATAGTTCCACTGTATAAACTACTACTAATCTCTTCCTCTATAAGTGTTTCAGGAATATTATTAAAGGCATTGTTAGTAGCATCGTTTTCTAGAGCATTTTTAGTAGTAGGTGTACAAGATTCATTATCTATATTAATAGTGCTTTCCGATGAACTATCTTCTTCTGAGGTTTCTGATAAACTAGAACTAGTATATTCTTCAGAAGAAGAGTAACTGCTTTCTACAAGGTCTTTAGATATTTTTTTTGATAGGGCGGCTAAACGATCCATAAATGTAGCACGGCGCAGGAGATTCCAGCAATTGCGGAATGATAAAATACTGACTTGAGTAACGCTATCAGGCAGTTCAGTTAATTGGAGGTTTATGCAATTTTCAAATGCACCTTCACCTATTTTTGTTATGTTTTTAGGCAGTTCTGTTAATCTAAGATTTGTACAGTCCTTGAAAACATAGTCACCTATTCCAGGAACACTAGTGCCAGGTATAGTTTGTTTTAGACTTGCGTAAACTGAATGCCACCACAAAGGATCATTCATTTGTTCTTTAGTAGGCTGTGGTACACCATCTAATTCTATTACTTCAGGTTGTGTTTTAATACCTGATGGAAGATATGTTAATGCAATATTAGAACATCCCTCAAATGCAGAATTACCAATAATAGAAACACTATCAGGTAGTTCAGTTAATTGGAGGTTTGTACAATTTTTAAATGCCATTTCACCGATTTCAGTAAGGTTTTTGGGCAAAAATATAGACTCAAGATTACAACAGTTATAAAATGTGCATTCGTCTATATCTGTTATTGAATCTGGAATATGTATTGATTTAATAACAGTATTATTTTTAAATACTTCATTACCGATACTAGTTACACGGTATAGCTCTTTTGATATTTCAACTTCTTTTGGTATAATTACATGTTCTAGTTCTTTTTTTATATTAGCTAATATAACCTCATTATTTTTTGTAATTCTAAAACTTAATCCACTT
>CAKSUE010000064.1 GCA_934501135.1 uncultured Eubacteriales bacterium
GTTCCTTTATTGTTTTATTAAAAAGATTAAATGTCCCACCGTAAATTGAATTTTGTGCAATAATATGATCTCCTGCATGGCAAATATTTATAATAGATATAAATGTAGCAGCCTGCCCTGAAGATGTTAGCATTGCACCTACTCCACCTTCTAGATCTGCTATTTTCTTTTCCACGGCATCAGCTGTTGGATTTGAAAGTCTTGTATAAAAAAATCCTTCTTCTTTAAGGTCAAATAAATCCCCCATCTGTTCTGCGGAATCATAACAAAATGTAGTGCTTTGGGTTATTGGTAAAACTCTAGATTCACCAGACTTTGGATAATAGCCTGAATGCAAACATTTAGTATTTATATGATATTCACTCATATTTATTTGCTCCTTATAATAAATTTTTAATTATATAAGCTATTGAATCAACGCCCCAGACGATGGCACAAATTATCATTATTAAAATTATAATAGATAAGACTTTAAAAAATGACCTCTTTCTGGGGCTTAATTCAGTAAACTTAATATTTTTTATTATCTCTGTTGCATCCATATAATCTTTATATCTAACATACAGCTCTACCTCTTGATCTCCATCTTCATTAAACGGAAGCATTGTACCTTTCCACTTTATTTTATTTTCTACCAATTTATCACATATAGTATTAGATTTTAACCTTGACGTCCTTATAAGAAAAACCATATCATTTTCTTTCACATTTCTCAAAGTAGATCCACAATCTTTGCACTTACCGCTACTATTATTATTTAGAATTCTGCAATTTTCACAATATAGCATATTTTTCACATCCCAAAATCAATATATACTTAAGATGATATCATATCCTTTATATTAAAACTAGCCGAATTCAACGAAAAACAGGCTGTATTTGCTCCTTAATTAGTGCTTTTTCAATTGCAGGTATAAGCAAATCGAAATGGGCTACTAAGGAATTTGGCTTTTTTTCAGGATCGTCTTGAGACATTGGAACAAAAAATACGTTTTTTACATTCATTAATTTTCCAATATTTTGTGCCGTTGCACCTAAAGCATCATTTGATGCTAAAGCTATTAACAATGGTCTTTCAATTCTTAAGTGAGACTTTGCTGCCATTGTTACAGGTGTATCTGTAATGGCGTTTGAAAGTTTTCCTAACGTATTTCCTGTACATGGAGCTATAACCATTACATCTGTCATTTTCTTAGGTCCTATTGGTTCTGCAGCTGAGATTGTATTTATTATCTTTCTATTACACATATCCTCTATTTCCCAAATAAAATCGCTTGCTTTACCAAACCTTGTATCTAAACTGCTTGCAGTTGTTGACATTATAGGAATAACCTCATACCCTGATTCTATTAGAGCTTTCATTTGAGGAATCGCTTTTGAAAAAGTACAAAAGGATCCGCAAATTGCAAAGCCCACTGTAATGCCTTTCATTATTCTTCCTCCTCTATAATATTATAAATTGTTCTCTTTATAATCTCCCCTGCCTTTTTTGGTGCTACCTTTCCTGGAAGTGAAAGTGCCTGAATTGATTTGATTCCAAGTCTAGTTGAAGCTTCTAAGTCTACACCACCAGGGGCAGATGCTAGATCAATTACAAGTGAGTTATGAGCACATAATGCTAATGTATGTGCATTAAATACTAACTCAGGTATGGTATTAAAAATAATATCATATCCACTTGTGGCACTTATGTTCTCTGTTTTTATATATTTGTATCCAAGTGTTTCAATATATGCTAAGTCTTTTTGGCTTCTAGCACTTACAGTTAAGTCAGCTCCTATACCCACTAACATTTTAGATAGAGCTTTTCCTATTCTACCAAAACCCGCTACAAGGCATTTAGCGCCATTAATAGTTCCTGAATATTCACGCATAGCTATTTCTATTGCACCTTCAGCTGTAGGAACTGCATTTCTTATAGCAAAGTCTTCTCTTGTTGAGTAATCATATAAATTAATTAAATTCCAAACTTCACTAACATCGCATAGTTTTGATTTCATTCCGCAAAATACCATTTTGTCTATAAGCAACTCTGCAAAATTATCATCTAATAATATTTCTTTATTTGAATACGGTGCATTTAACAATTTATTGCCTTTAACGGCTGGTAATGGCAAGATAATATATTTACTGTTAATAATTGTTTCTTTAATTGTTACTTGTCTTATTCCGTTATAGAAATTTATTTTATCAAAACCTGCTACATTTACATTATATCCATCGGAAGATATGGACTCTGCCATAGCTATCTGCCGCTTGTCTCCCCCTATGATACCAAAACTATCTATTGTAAGCATATTGTCCCCCTTCTGCAAACATCTTTATAAATCTAACTTAATAACAACAATAATAAATATCATAACTTTATAAATTGCCTATACATTATATATTATGGTAGTTTAATAGGTAAGGTGTATTAAGTTTTTGGTATTGTATATATTAAAAAGAAATTTTATAAATAAATTAGTAAAATTATAATAAATTTCAAAATTCTATTTATTACTCTTAATATATAGAATATAATAAGAGGTACAAAATATTTTGGGAGTGTATAAGCTTGAATAATATAGATTTACTAAATAACGTTAAAAAAATTCACTTTATTGGTATAGGTGGATCTGGTATGTGCCCAATGGCTGAAATACTTAATAATGAAGGTTTCGAAATTACAGGTTCAGATATATATGAATCTGATACATTAGAAAGAATACGTGCAATTCATATTCCTGTTTGTATTGGACATAAAAAAGAAAATGTTTTGGGCAAAGATTTAATTGTATATACAGCAGCTGTAAAAAAGAATAATCCTGAACTTTTAGCTGCTAAAGAACTTAATATTCCCGCTATAGAGCGTTCTGTAATGTTGGGTCTTGTTACTAAAAGATATAATAAATCTATAGCTGTTTCTGGAACTCATGGAAAAACGAGTACTACAGCTATGATTACACAAATTTTAACAACAGGGGAGGCTGACCCCACAGCTATTATAGGCGGGAGACTTCCATTCATTGGTGGTAATAGTAGAGTTGGCAAGTCCGATATTATAGTATGTGAGGCATGTGAATATGTTGACACATTTCTTCAACTTCATCCATATATCTCTGTAATACTTAATATAGATGCGGATCATTTGGACTATTTTGGTTCTTTGGAAAATATAGAAAAATCATTTAATAAATTCGGAAAGCAGACGAGCGGCCTTATTATATATAATGGTGATGATCAAAACTCTGTTAATACTGTAAAAGATATTAATGTTAAAAAGTTGTCATTCGGATTTAATGAAAATAATGATTATTACGCAAAAGATATATCTATAAAGAGCGGCGCTAAAATGAGTTTCTCTCTTATGAAAAAGGGTAAAAAACTTTGTGATATAAACTTAAACGTTCCCGGAAAACATAATATATACAATGCTTTAGCTGCAATAGCTGTAGCTGATTATTTATCTATTGGCACCGATTACATAAAAAAAGCATTAGGGGAGTTCACAGGAGTTCACAGAAGATTTGAGATTCTTGGTAATCCAAATAACATTGTTGTTGCAGATGATTTTGCGCATCATCCAACAGAAATAACAGCAGTTTTAAGTTCCGCTATGTCAATGGGCTTTAAAACTGTCTGGGCAGTGTTTCAACCTCATACCTACTCCAGAACTGCTATGCTTATTAACGATTTTGCTAAAGCTCTAGCCATTGCAGATAAAGTTGTAATTTCCGAAATTTTAGCCGTAAGAGAAGAAAACACCTATAATATATATTCAACAGATCTTGGTAAAAAGGTCAAAAACTCAATTTGCATTGATTCTTTTGAAGATATCACAGAATATATTAAAAATAATGCAAAACCAGGAGATCTTGTTTTAACCATGGGTGGTGGGAATGTATATAAATGCGCTAACATGATTTTAAAAGAACTTGGTGAATAATAAAAAAAAACGCTCCCAAAAAGAATTTTCATTCTTATTTGGGAGCTTTATTATTAATATATAATTTTTTCTTTTTTTCTCAAAACTAAAATAGACAGCGATGAAAGTAATAAACTTCCAAATAAAACTATAATATTTGAGTTATCCCCTGTATTAACGGTTGATGATTCAGTAACAATAGTGTTATCTGATACATCTGAGTCACTTTGGATTCCTGTATCCTCTGATGCAACCATCGTCCCATTATCACTGTATGCAAGTGCATATGTTGAGAATCTATCTGTTTCAATCAATATTGTTTCTGCACTGTTATCAATATCATCTAACACTGCTATTTCTCCTTTATCCGCACGGATAAATTTATAGTTATCGTGTCCTTTTAGTTCTTCTGGTATTTTAATTAATATTTTTATAGATTTATTTAATTTATCTATATTAATCTCTTGATTATTTATTATTTTTACAACACTAATATCAAAGTAGCATCCGCAAGTCATACCTTCTAATGATTCTTCTATTAATGCTCTGTCGGACGAGTTCTCTATTCTCTTTACTCTCAGAATAATAGTCAAATCATTTCCGTTATCAAGTAATTGTTCATCTTCACTTGATAATGCAGCTTCCTTTAATTCTTCTAAATTGGTTTGTACTGTTATATCGTTAGGTGACTCTATTAGAACATCTATATTTCCTCTTGGATTAAGTTTTTGAATAGCTTCTTCTTCTAAAACTGCATTACATCTCTTACATTTTTTTTGCTTTATTCCTTCCTCTTGTTCAGTAGGGGCTTTTATTATATCCCAATCCCCTGGCTCATGCCCCAATTCATCTACATAATTGTCCCTATAACTATTGTCACCTTTAATACATGTATGTTCTGTATATCCTTTTTCTGTACAGCTTGGTGGTATTATATTTTCATTATAATTATGACCTGTTGGTTGCATCTCTCGAGTTTCTCGTTCTGTACAACCATTATTCTGGCATTGTCTATATTCTTCTCCTGTTTGGGTACATGTAGGTTCTTTTTCTACCAGCCACTCATCTGAGAAATTATGGCCTGTTGGTTGTATCTCTCGAGTTTCTCTCTCTGTACAACCATTATTCTGGCACTGTTTATATTCTTCTCCTGGTTGGGTACATGTAGGCTCTTCTTCTACCGTCCACTCATCTGAGAAATTATGGCCTGTTGCTTGTATCTCTCGAGTTTCTCGTTCTGTACAACCATTATTCTGGCACTGTTTATATTCTTCTCCTGGTTGGGTACATGTAGGTTCTTTTTCTACCAGCCACTCATCTGAGAAATTATGGCCTGTTGGTTGCATCTCTCGAGTTTCTCGCTCTGTACAACCATTATTCTGGCATTGTCTATATTCTTCTCCTGGTTGGGTACATGTAGGCTCTTTTTCTACCAGCCACTCATCTGAGAAATTATGGCCTGTTGGTTGCATCTCTCGAGTTTCTCGCTCTGTACAACC
>CAKSUE010000065.1 GCA_934501135.1 uncultured Eubacteriales bacterium
CTCAAACCCTGCGATAAAGTGGCCTTCACCTAATCCTAAACTATAATTTTCCGCTTTGCCACCTTCAAATGCAACACCATCACAGAAGCCTTCAAAATCTATAACTGCTATGTCACCATTTTGTGCTTCTCTATCTTCAATAGTTACTAGCCTAGAGTTCCTCTCTCGAACTCTTTCAATTTCATCACTTATATCCTCATCTGTAACCTCAATATTTGCTGGGCTAACTTCTATACCTTTATAATTATCTATTTTTACTTCAGGTTTAACTGTTAAAGTAACTTTAAAAATTAGTCCATTTTCACCTACTTCAACTATATCAAAGTCAATTTTATCATCTATAACTTCAATATTTGCTTCTCTTACAGCCTCATCTAATGCATCTGGATAAATAGAATTAATTGCACTATCATAAAAAATTTCTTTTCCATAATATTTCTCAATAAAAGCGCGTGGAGCTTTTCCTTTTCTAAAGCCCGGAATAGTAATTTTCCCAGCCTCTTTTTTATATGCTTTTTCCACAGCATCCTCGAATTCCTTAGGCTCAACAGCTATTTCTAACTGATATCTGTTTGTATCAACCTTATTTGATGATTTAAGATTCATTTGCTTTTAACCTCCCGAAATACAATATACATAATATATATCTGAGTTATTATATCATATAACCAAATTTTTTTCTACAAAAAGTTTAAATTTAATATTAGAAATTTTATCTAACCAAGATAGGTACAAAATTAATAAAATCTCCGGAAATCATTTTAAAATCGATTCCTTTATATAACCCAGTAATTGCTTTTTTGTGTGCAAGAGCTCCATGAATATGACCATAATAACATTTTTTTATATTATTATCAATAAGCAATTCTAGGATTTCAGAATATTCATCATTTGCATATACTGGAGGATAATGCAAAAAGGCTATTATCTCTCCACCCAACTTTACTGCCGCATCTATAGAAGTCTTTAATCTTCCCACTTCTCTGTTCAATATTTTTTTATCCTCATCTGCTTCCGCGTCATAAAACCATCCTCTTGTACCACAAATCGCAAACCCATCTACTTTATATGCACAATTAAATAATATCTTTATAGAATCAAATGAATTACAAATTAAGAATTCATCCATTTTTTTCCTTGTAGTCCACCAATAATCATGATTTCCTTTTAAAATTATCTTCTTACCCGGAAGTTCATTAATAAATTTGAAATCTTCTATTGTATCGTTTAATTTCATTGCCCAGGAGATATCTCCTGGTATAACGACAGTATCATTATCTGAAACGATATTCATCCAATTTTTTCTTAATCTATCAGTATAATTGCTCCATCCCGGAAATACATCCATTGGTTTACTGTGACCAAACGAAAGATGTAGATCTCCAATAGTAAACAGCGACATGGACTTTACACCTCTTTAATACTTAAGTTTAAATATTTTTGTACTACATTAAGAATAGAATTCTTATTGCATATATTCTTAAATACTATATTTTTATCATATAAATTTTCTATTGATGCAGGTATTTTAACACCGCTTACAGCGCTTAGATTTCGAATTACTTCAAACTGATCATTACAATTATCGAGGTCATTTGAAATAGATGACAAAACGCTTTCAGCAAATTTATATGGGTTTGCTGTTGAAACTATTATTGTAGGTGTATTCTTATCATTAGTTTTGGAGACATATTTATCATACACACCAACAGCCACCGCAGTATGAGGATCACACAGATAGTTTTCAGTCTCAAACATCATTTTAATACTCTGTTTTGTCTCCTCTTCATTACAAAAATCACTGTAAAATATATCTTGAATTTTATTTTTTATTTGACTATCAATTTCATACTTACCATAAACTTTAAGCTGTTCCATCCAATATTTTACTTTCTGATCATCGTCATCTGTTAAATGATATATAAGTCTCTCTAAATTACTTGAAACAAGTATATCCATAGAGGGAGACATAGTTGTATAAAAATGACGATTTTTATTATAAATTCCAGTCTTTATAAAATCATCTAATACATTATTAGAATTTGATGCACAAATAAGCTTGTTAACTGGAAGTCCCATCTGCTTTGCATAATAAGCCGCTAATATGTTACCAAAATTCCCTGTTGGCACAACTATATTAACCTTTTCACCTTCACAGTCAATTTCTCCGGCATTCATAAGATCACAATAAGCAGAGAAATAATAAACAATTTGTGGAAGAAGTCGACCTAAATTTATAGAATTTGCGCTTGAGAACATCATTTTTCTATCGTTAAGCGCTTGATTAATCTTTGTGTTTGTAAAAATATCTTTTATTGCACTTTGGGCATCATCAAAATTTCCTCTTACACCACACACAAATATGTTTCTGCCTTCCTGCGTAACCATTTGCATCTTCTGAGTAGGGCTAACTCCACCCTCAGGATAAAACACTATTACTTTTGTACCTTCAACATCTTTAAAACCTTCCATAGCAGCTTTTCCTGTATCTCCTGACGTTGCAACAGGGATAATAGCCTCTTTACCTTTATATACCTCTGAAAATGACTTTGTTAAAATACGAGGCAAAAGCTGTAATGCAATATCTTTAAAAGCAGACGTTGGGCCATGCCATAACTCTAGCATATAAATATTTCTATCTGCATTCTGTTTTAAAGAAATAGGAGCAGGATTACCAAAATCAAATTTTTCACCGGAGTAAGCATTCTCAATACAGTCCATTAACTCATAATCTCCAAAATCTGTTAGAAAATCCTTTAGTATAAATTTAGCCTTATATTTATAGCTAAGCCCCTTCATTTTATTTAAATCATCATAAGAATATTTTGGAAAATTATAAGGCACAAATAGACCTCCATCTTCAGAAATACCCTTAGCAATAGCTTGTTTTGAAGTTACATTAACAAATTTATCTCTGGTGCTTTTATATTTCATATTCGACCTCCTTCATTTTTAAGTGCTTAATAAAATCAATAGTTTGCAAAAAATTTATAAGCATTATTAAAAAATATATTATCAAGCAACGATTCATTGTATCCACATTCTAAAAAATAATTATAAATTGATAAGATCGACTCTATACCCTTTATACAGTCCGGCATCTCAGCACCATCAAAATCGCTCCCAATGCAAAGTGTATTTTCACCAGACAAAGACAAAAAATGCTCAACATGTTTCCTTATATCTAAAAAATCGGCACTACCGTTATCATTTAAAAAGTCTTTGCAAAAATTAATTCCAACTATACCTCCCATTGACATTATTATTTAAAACTGATCATCAGTTAAGTTTCTTATATTACTGCATACATATCTAGAATTTGAATGAGTCGCAATTATAGGTTTTTTACTAAAATTTGCAACATCATAAAAAAGTCTATCGCTAGCATGCGAAACATCAGGAATTATAGAATACTCATTCATAAGAGAAATAGCATCCCTACCAAAATTTGTAAGGCCATTAGGATTTAATACTTTGCAACCACTACCAATATCACAATCTCCATTCCATGTTAAGGTGATAACCTTTACACCACATCCCTTCATATACTTAACTCTGTTCACGTCACCATTTAAAGCCTTTGAACCTTCAAGGGTAAGTATTGCTGTACATTTACCTTTGTTATTTATTTCATTATGTTCATTTATATTTTCAACCTGCTTTATATGTTCATAGTTTAAGTTTTGCTCTTCTTTAAGTTTCCTAACTGCAACATCAAAAAGATCGCTGGCCTCTTGCCCTGTTAAATCATCAGAAATCCAAACAGCAAAACACTCAATCCATGAATCAAACTCAGAACCCTTAAGCAGTGAAATATGAAAATCATTTCGCAATAAACCTTTGTTTTCCATTACACTCCTATATAGAGTATCACAGTGTAAATCAAAAAGACGCATTATTCTCCTCCTGCCAAAAAGCATTAATAATATGATTAATCTCCACTTTCCCTCTATTTTTAATTATCTCTATTACATCAAACCTTGGTTGAAGTTTTATGTTATTCTTAATGATGTAATCTAAAGCAGAATTTATTATTTTCCTTTGTTTTCTTGAATTAACTGCCTGAGCAGGCGTCGAATATAAAGTTGATTTTCTTGTTTTCACCTCAACAAATATAATATATTTATCTATACAAGAAATTATGTCTATTTCACCATATCCACTATAATAATTTACGCACAAAGTATTGTATCCTTTTGACTCCAAATACTTTTTTGCAATATTCTCTCCTATATAGCCTATTTTCCTTGTATTCATTTGCAATCAACCAATATTTTTTTTAAAAACGTCTTTCTATGTATAGGGCAATATCCATATTTTTTAATTAATTCCCTATGAAGCGCTGTTCCATATCCCTTATGCTTTTCAAATTGATACTCAGGATACTTAATTGACATTTCTTTCATTAATCTATCTCTGCTAACCTTTGCTAAAATAGACGCTGCAGCAATAGATTGTGATTTTGCATCTCCTTTGATAATACACCTTGTTGGAATATTAAGCTCAGGGGCTTTATTCCCATCAATGAGTGCAATATCTGGCTTTGGTTTAAGTCCATGCACAGCTCTCGACATTGCTAAAAAAGTAGCATTTAATATATTAATTTCATCAATTTCTTCTTCTGTTGAATATGCTATCGAATATGCCACAGCTTTTTGTTTTATTATTTCAAATAACGTCTCTCTCTTTTTTTCACTAATCTTTTTAGAATCATTAACTCCTTCAATAACAGTATTAACTGGTAATATTACTGATGCAGCAAAAACAGGACCCGCTAAGGGGCCCCTTCCTGCTTCATCCACACCGCAAACTAAATTATACCCACTATTTATACATTCATTTTCATACAATAACCAATCCATTAATTTTTAACCCTTTCAAGAGTTATTTTACCAAGCTTGCCGGCTCTAAATTCATCTAGAATCATAACCGAGGCTCTTTCTATGTCTATTTCTCCTCCAGAAATAAGCATACCTCTGCTCTTACCTATCAATTCTAACAACTCATAACCTGTTAAATTAAGTATACTTTTTTCTTTAAGTTTATATCTTTCTATAATTTTTTCAGAATATCCATCGCGTAATAACTCTAAAACTTTTGCTGCTAATTGTTCTATGTCCACCACTTGGTCTTTAATTGCACCTGTAAACGCCAACTTTTCGCCAACCGATGGATCATCAAATTTGGGCCATAAAACACCAGGGGTATCTAATAATTCGTATCCCTTGCCTATTGAAAACCATTGATTTCCTCTTGTTACACCAGGTCTATCTTCTACCTTTGCCTTCGTTCCTTTAGACATTTTATTAATAAAGGAAGATTTTCCAACATTAGGTATTCCAATAACCATAATCTTAATATTTCTTCTAACCATACCTTTCGATTTCCAGATATCTAT
>CAKSUE010000066.1 GCA_934501135.1 uncultured Eubacteriales bacterium
TTAACTTGCCTGTTTTATTTGTTAAATACTTAAAAAATGTTCTCAAACTAGAAGATTTTCTTGATCTTGCAGATGCTCCATTTTTTCTTTCATTCATTAAATAATTCATATATTCAAAAGCATCAGTAAGTGTAATATCTTTAATTAATTCAATATCTATGTCAGAAATATCTATTTTATCAAACTGTTCAGAGTTATTAACTAATCCTTTTGAGATTTTTATATATCTAAAAAAAGTTCTAAGATCAACATAATACTCATTTACAGTCCTTTCAGATTTGCCTTTTATTGTTTGCATATATCCAAGAAATTCTTTAATAATTTGCGGAGATTCTTTCAAATAATTTGTATTCATATTTAACCTCATATTTTATAAAAGTCTTTTATAATTATATCAAATAAGTATTTAATCATCAAATCAATTTATAATTAATTTTTCGTCCTCCCAATTATACAAAATATTCATTTTGTATAATTGGGAGTTTTTATCAAAAACTTATTCTGTTCTTAATGCATCTACTGGTTTTAAATTAGAAGCTTTTAACGCTGGATATACCCCAAAAATAACACCCGTTATTATAGAAAATAATGCAGCCATAAGAATTATATCAAAGCGTACCGTTAAATTTATACCAAATAGCCATGCACCTATACAAGATATGCCCATGCCAAATATGCTGCCTGATATACAACCTATTATTGATAAAAGCAGAGCTTCTGTCAAAAATTCTAGTAATATAGTTTTTTTGTTTGCTCCTATTGACTTTTTTATACCGATTTCCCTTGTTCTTTCATTAACTGATACTAACATAACTGTCATAATGCTCAAACTTGCGACAAATAATGATATTGTTCCAACAGACGATAAAATCATAGTTACAATATTCATAATATTATTAAGTCCTTGCCTTTGCTTAGATAAATTATTAGAATGATATCCTTCGCTTATACCGTTTATTCTTGATAAAGATCTTACTATTTCTTCACCGACCATATCTACATTAGATCCATCTTTTATTTTCACTGCTATTTGATCAAATGATTTTCTTCCAATTGCACTTTGCATGGTAGTGTATGGTATATATACAAAATTAGGAATATAATCTCCAATTACGTTTTGAAGTAGTCCATTACCAGTTTTTATTATCCCAATTACTTCAAATTCTTCCATAATATTTCCGCACTGAATAGATATCTTCTTACCAACTATATTGTCTCTACCATACATAGTTTTAGAAAAATTTTGATCAACCATACATACATTACTGTAAGACTTAACATCAGAACTATTTATTCCTCTTCCATATAATACCTGAAGTGAAATAATTTGATTTGCTTTTGAGTCTATTCCCCATAAAAAACTATTAGTTTGATTAAATTTGGTATATATATTAGTATTTTGCATCATTATTGGTGACGCTTGTTTAACATAGCTGTTTTGTTTAATAGCTTCCAATTCATCGTTCGATAAGCAACACGCAACACCGTCTGGAGAATCACTTGTTATTGTAAGACCACTAAGACCAAGGCTATCTAGCTCTCCCGTTATAGCAGATGATCCACATTGACTAATATTTCCAATGATTATTACAGAGGCAACACCAATTGAAACACCTAATATTGTTAAAAGGCTTCTAATTTTCTTCCTGGTTAAATTTTTTAAAGAACATTTTACTATATCCAGCATATCTAAAACCACACTTTAATATTTTGCATTTACTCTTACTCGGCTGTTACTATATAATCTATCTGGTTTTTCTATAATTTTGTCTCCATTCTTTAGACCCTCGATAATTTCATACCCATTTTGATACTCATTTCCTGTCTCAACATAGGTTTTTATAGCTCTTCCATCTATATATTGATAAACGTATTCTCTTCCATTTTCATCAGACTTAATTGATTCATATGGAGTTAATAGTATATCATTTTCTTCAGATGTTACGATTCTACATTTTGCTGTGTAACCTGGTTTTATGTCATCATTGACATTATCTAATTTAACAATAACATTTACCACTGTTTCCTTTCCGGTTGCTCCGACTATCTTTTCGGCCTCATTAGATATATCTGCAACTCTTCCAGTGTACTCAGAGTTTCTAAAACCAACTCCAGTAACAAAAACTTTTTGCCCTACTTTTAAATCAGAAATTTGAGATTCATTTACTGCTAACCGTACTTGCATATTGTTAGTATTAGATATTGTAATAATGGATGAATTTTCGTTTATAATTTTACCTTTTTCTATAATTACAGATGATACTAAACCAGATATAGGTGCCCTTATGTTATAAGCATCTCCATACTTTGTATAGTCGGAGGGATTGCCTTTAGATTCTGTTACTAAATTACTATAAACTTCTTGTATGTTTTCAAAATTAGTTATATTACTTATTTCACCAATATTTGTTGTATCCATTCCGGATATAGGCTTTTTTTCAGCTTTAACGTTAGTAATGTTTATTAAATACTCTCCCTTATTTACATAATCTCCTTCTTTAACAAACACATCATTCGCAATTGCAGTATTTTTACATACAACATCTTGGGAGTCACTGTATTCAACTACACCGGAGCAAAGTATCGTATTTTGCACAGAAGAAGTTGAAACATCGATAACATTAACATTAATTATACTGTTTTTTAAATAAATTGACACCATAACCATAGAAACAATTATAGTAATACTAACAGAATATAAAATCACGTATTTTTTCATTAAATCAATCCCCCTTTATAAGGTATTATTAGAAAAAAATACGTGATTTATCCACTATATATTTGATTATAAAATTTAATTATTTACTTAAAAGTTCAAATGCTTGCCTTATACTCCTAACACCAATAAGTTCAATATTATCATAGGAATTTTTTAATGATTTCAAATTGTGGTAAGGCAAAATACAACGTTTAAAACCAAGTCTAGAACATTCTACAACTCTTTCATGTGCATGAGACACAGCCCTAATTTCACCTGCTAGACCTATTTCACCAAAAACTACGTCTTTATCGTTAATTATTACATCTTTTAAGCTAGATATCAAAGAGATGGCTACAGCTAAATCTGCAGCAGGTTCGTCTAATCTCATTCCTCCAACTACATTTATATATGTATCCATATTAGAAAAGAAGTATCCGGAGCGTTTTTCTAAAACGGCAAGTAATAAAGATAATCGATTATAGTCAAATCCTGTTGACATTCTTCTTGGATTACCAAATCCAGAGGAAGTTGCTAAACCCTGAACTTCAGATAATATCGGTCTCGATCCTTCCATAATACAAGCAACACAGGTTCCAGATACATTTTTAGGTTTTCCTGAAAGTAACATTAAAGAAGGATTCTCCACTTCCTGAAGTCCATTATCAAGCATTTGAAATACTCCGATTTCATTTGTGGAACCATATCTATTTTTTATAGCTCTAAGTATTCTATAAGACATATGTCTATCGCCTTCAAAATATAATACACAGTCTACGATATGTTCAAGCACTTTAGGTCCAGCAATAGCTCCATCTTTATTTACATGCCCCACAATTATAATAGGAATATCTAAAGATTTTGCAACTCTCATCAAGGCATTTGTACACTCTTTAACTTGAGAAACGCTTCCAGGGGAGGACGATAGTTCTTGAAAACTCATAGTTTGTATTGAATCTATCATTACAATATCTGGTTTTTCAGATTTTATTCCCTCAATAACATATTCTATATCTGTTTCTGTCATTACATACAGATTTTCTGTATCAACCTTTAAGCGTGATGCACGTATTTTAAGTTGACGCTTTGATTCTTCTCCAGATGCATATAAAACTTTATAATTTTTGCCTAAATAATTACATACTTGCAATAGTATTGTTGATTTTCCTATTCCAGGATCACCACCAAGAAGAATTATAGAGCCTTTTACAATCCCTCCACCTAATACTCGATCAAGCTCAGAGTATCCTGTATGGAACCGTTGCTCATCTTTTGTGTCAATATCGTTCATTAATATTGGTACTGAATACTCATGTTTGAAGCCAAACCCTTTTGATGCAGATTTGCCTTGTTTAGAAATGTCTCGAACTTCTTCGTTCATAGTATTCCATTCACCGCAACCGGGGCATTTCCCATATAATTTAGCAGATTCAAAACCACATTCGCTACAAACATAAAAGCTTTTAATTTTTGATGCCATAACTTTTCCTTCTTCCCCAATAATAAGAAGTTTTATCTATTGTTTAAATATAGCCTTATGATAAACTTTTTTACCCTTTTTAATAACTATATAACCTTTATCAAATTGGCTCAATGATATTTTCTCATCAATAGACATTACTTTTTGTGAATCTACTGAAACTCCACCTTGAGTAATTAATCGTCTGGCCTCACCTTTAGAAGGTACTAATTTTAATAATAATAAAAGGTCTATTACATATATTTCATTGTTTGTAAAATTAGATTCATTAATCTCAGTTGATGGCATATTATCAGTATTAGTTTTTGAACAAAATAAAGCTTTTGCAGCTTCTTGTGCTTTTATTGCCTCATTTTCTCCATGGATCAATTTGGTTACTTCAAAAGCTAAAATTTCTTTTGCTTTATTTATGTCGCTTCCTTGAAGTTTAGAAAGTTCATCAATTTCTTCTAAAGGTAAAAATGTGAGAATCTTTAAGCAACGAATAACATCAGCATCAGCAACATTTCTCCAGTATTGATAAAACTCATATGGGCTTGTTTTTTCTGGGTCTAACCAAACAGCCCCATTTTCGGTTTTCCCCATTTTTTTGCCTTCACTGGTGGTTAACAAAGTAAATGTCATTCCGTAAGCTTCTTTTCCCTCTTTTTTCCTTATTAATTCTACTCCACCAATTATATTGCTCCATTGGTCATCTCCGCCAAGCTCCAAATTACAATTATATTTTCTGTTTAGTACTAAAAAATCATAACTTTGCATTAACATATAATTTAATTCAAAGAAGGATAACCCCTTTTCTAGTCTTTGTTTATAACACTCAAAAGAAAGCATTCTATTTACTGAAAAATGAACACCAATGTCTCTTAAAAAGTCTATATAATTTATATTTGATAACCAGTCTGCATTGTTAACCATTATAGCCTTATCAGCGGAAAAATCTATTAAACGCGACATTTGCCTTTTAAAGCATTCTATATTATGATCTATAACTTTTTTTGTAAGCATTTTCCTCATATCGGATTTTCCAGAAGGGTCTCCTATCATACCGGTTCCGCCACCAAATAAAGCAATTGGTTTATGCCCTGCTTTTTGCATATGTGACATTACCATTATTTGAACAAAATGACCAACATGAAGACTATCCGCTGTTGGATCGAATCCTATGTAAAAACTTATCTTTTTATTGTTTAAAATATCTCTAACTTTTTCCTCATTAGTT
>CAKSUE010000067.1 GCA_934501135.1 uncultured Eubacteriales bacterium
TGCGGTTAAAATACCTGTAATTCCAGCACCGATAATTGCAACATTTGTTTTTAAGTCTTTATTGGGTTTACAATTATTTTTGTTTAATAAAAAGTCTTCCCAAATACTTTTATTCATTATATATCGTCCTTTTATAGTTGTTTTCAATTTTATGATTACCAGTAAAAATGAAAATAACTATATAGAAATTATTGATAAGTATGTAAGTTTTGGAAATGTTTATGTTGATTTTACTAGAATTATGGAAAGCTTTATTATTATAAAATAAATGGGAAAATATCTAAAATTAGATTAAGATTTGAGACCAGTAAGATAGAAGCCTTTCAAAGTTAAAAGAAGCATTAGCAGGACTTGTAGACGGAAGCTTTGTTATAGAACGTTTTAAATTATTGTAACAATACTTTAGATAAAGTTCATATGCTTTATTACCATTAGCATAAATCTTTTTTATATCACATGAGTCTAAAATAATAGATAAATCCCATGGTTCTACGTTTTTAATGCTTGTATCACTTGAACCTATAATATCGCAGCTTTTTATGACGTCAAACAGAGCTATTCCATTAGAAAGAAGCATATATTTTTTCTCTTCAATAGTAGAAGGAACCGGAGAAGTATTAGTAATATGAGCAATAATTTTCCAAAATCTATTTTGCGGATGACTATAAAAGAATTGATTTTCTCGCGACTTTACAGAAGGAAATGTTCCTAAGATTAAAACACTTGACTTTTCATTAAAAACAGGGTCTATAGTATGTTGTACATGTTCCATTAATAAAACTCCTTAAAATATATTAATATTATACTAACATAATATTGTAATTTTTTCCATTTTTAATTTCCTCTTGACTTTCACGTAACGTAATAGTGTAATATTTCATTTAGAGTACTTTAAAGGCAATTATTGGGTCCATATAGTTTATTTTTGCCACTGATTAACATTGAAAGAGGGGTTTGATGAAAACAGTTAAAGAGGTATCAGAGTTAACTGGTATTAGTGTGCGTACACTTCACTATTATGATGAAATAGGTCTATTAAAACCCAGTCGGGTAAATGAGTCGGGTTATAGGCTTTATGATAATGCTTCAATTGAAACTTTACGCCATATACTATTATTTAAAGAAATTGGGTTTTCATTAAGTGATATAAAAAAAATTATCCAAAACCCTAATTTTGATAAAAGGGATTCATTAAAGAGACATAAGAGGCTATTATTAGAAAAAAGAGATCAAATTAATGACCTAATATGGCTCCTAGACAGAATGATAAAAGGGGAAGAGTATATGAGTTTAGACGACTTTAGAAATAATGAAATAGAAGATACTATGATTGAGAGTTTTAGAAAGTGTATGGATAAATATAGAGAATATTTAATTGACTATTATGGAGATGAGAAGATGGGAGAGGAACGGTATAAAAAACTAATAGATGAAAATAAAGATGTAATCTTAGAAAATGTTATAAAATACTATGGTAGCGTGAGCGCATATAATGAAGCTTTAAGCAAAGGTATAGATCCAGATGATGTTAGCAAGGATTACCAAAGAAAAGTATTAGATATAGTTGACAAAATTGCAATTAATAAATGTATGAAAATAGATTCTGAAGAAATACAAAAACTTATTGATGATTGGCAAAAAGAGATAGAAAGAGTATTTTTAGTTAAAACAAAGTCAATATTATCTGATGTAGGTAACGCGTATCTGAATGATAAGAATTTGATAACCCAGACTAATAAAAGATACGGAGATGGAACAGCAGAATTTATAGGTAAATCAATTAGATTTTATTGTGAAGCCTAGCATACTTAATATGCATCAATACTTTGATGCACATTATTTTTGACGTGGATACTATTTGGAAAATAAATATAAGATTATTTATAATAATCTTAATTCTTAAAAAAATGCTAATTCAGTTTTAGAACGGATTAGTTGGCTGGACCTTTTAATATTATTACAGTTACATAATATACCTTAAATACATAATATGTAAACATATATTAAAAGGAGTGGTGGACTGGATATGAATAGAAATAATAATGTAAGAAGTAATCTTAAAAACAATTCGCAGGGTAATCGTGCAGGAATGCAAAAAAATATGAGAAATAATGTTAATAGAGGTATTTCTCAAAACGATAAAAAAGAGTCTATAAAAAATAATGTTAATAACTCTTCTCAAAATAAGGCAAGTAAAGAAAAAGATAACATTGATATTATATTAAAAAAACTTTGGTCAGATAATATAATATGGACCAGATTCTTTATAATAAGTGCAATATCTGGTATAGGAGATTTACAGATTATTACTAAGAGATTAGTTAAGAACCCTACAGACTTTGCAAACGTACTTAAAAAATATTATGGAGAAGAAAATGCAAAAAGGTTTGAAGCCCTTATGATGGATCATTTATTAATTGGCATTAAGCTTATTAATACAGCAAAATCAGGAAACATAAATTCAATAAAGGGAATGAGAACACAGTGGTATAAAAATGCGGATGAAATTGCAGAACTTTTGGCATCAATTAACTCTAATTGGAGTTCCAGTGAATGGCAGAAGATGTTATATGAAAACTTAAAGTTAACAGAGGATCAGGTTATAAAAAGATTTGGACGCCAATATAATGAGGATATATTATCATTTGAAAAGATAGATTCTTTATCAATAAAAATGGCAGAAATTATGGCAGAAGGAATAATGAAATAAACCCAATAATATAAATTAATATAGCCTCATACATATTTAGTATGAGGCTATATATTGAAATGAATGCAAATTCTTCAAGTTGATGAAATAATGTTTATTTTTTTAGAATTTATGTGTGAAAATTGTAGGATTATAGTAAATAAAGTAGAAAAATAATTGTCGCAAAAACAATTTTTTTATAAAAAATACTTGAATTATATGCATTTTTTTTATATAATTATTAAGCCAAGATAAAGTAATTACGAATACTTAGTTAAAACTAAAGGAAGGTTAGATTCACATGAAGAAAATTGTATCTTTTGATTTTCTACAAAAACTAGGGAAAGTCATGCTTGTAGTGGTTGCTGTTATGCCTGCTGCTGGACTTATGATTAGCCTTGGTAAACTTATTGAAATGATTGCGGCAGATATAAGTTTTATACAATCAGTTGGCAGTATAATGGGCAGCATCGGTTGGGGGATAATTACTAATTTACATATACTATTTGCTGTTGCTATTGGTGGATCTTGGGCAAAAGAACGTGCAGGAGGTGCGTTTGCTGGGCTTATTTCATTTATTATTATAAATGTAGTAACAGGTGCAATTTTTGGCGTTAGCGCTGATATGCTAAATACTGAGGGCGCAATTACGCATACTTTATTTGGTGCTGAAATACCGGTAGAAGGTTATTTTATTTCTATTTTAGGTGCTCCAGCATTGAATATGGGCGTGTTTGTAGGCATAATATCAGGTTTCGTTGGTGCTGTTGTTTATAATAAATACTATAATTTTAGAAAACTTCCTGAAGTTTTATCTTTCTTTAACGGAAAACGTTTTGTCCCGATGGCAGTTATTTTTTATTCTACATTAGTTGCTATACTTTTATCAATTGTTTGGCCATTTATACAAAAAGGAATAAATGATTTCGGACTTTGGATTGCAAACTCATCTTCAACATCTCCACTTTTAGCACCGTTTATTTATGGTACTTTAGAGCGCATATTGCTACCGTTTGGTTTGCATCATATGCTAACTATACCAATGAATTATACAACCTTCGGTGGGGCATATACTATTCAGACAGGAGCAAGTGCAGGCCAGCAGGTATTTGGGCAAGATCCGTTATGGCTTGCTTGGATAACAGATTTAGTTAATCTTAAATCTTCTGGTGATATAGCTTCTTACAATGATCTTCTTAATAGCGTAACTCCTGCTAGATTTAAAGCAGGGCAGATGATTGGTTCATCTGGATTAGTGTTAGGTTTCGCGCTTGCTATGTATAGAAGAACAGATAAAGAGATAAGACATAAATATAAATCAGTATTTTTATCTGCAGGTTTAGCTGTGTTTTTAACAGGTGTAACGGAACCAATTGAGTTTATGTTTGTATTTGTTGCTCCATTGCTATATGCGGTATATGCAGTTTTACAGGGTATAGCTTTTAGCTTGTCGGGAATAATAGATTTAAGGGTACAGTGTTTCGGCAACATTGAATTTTTAACTAGGTTGCCAATGATCTTAAAGGCAGGCTTAGGAAGAGATGTAATTAATTATATAATTTGTTGTATAATATTTTTTATTGTTGGATATTTTATATGTTATTTCATGATAGGTAAATTCAATTTTGCAACACCGGGAAGAAATGGAAATTATTTGGATGATGCAAATGAAGCATCAACGAAGGAAGATACAGCTGTTAAAAATAAAAAAGTTGAAGGTAATCCAGAAAATAAAGAACAAGCTGAGAAGATAATAGGTCTTTTAGGTGGTAGAGAAAATATTTTAGAAGTTGATGCTTGTATGACAAGACTTAGAGCAACAGTAAAAGATGTTAATAAAGTTGCAGATGTTCAGGAATGGAAAAACAATGGCGCCCTCGGCCTTATAAAGAAAAATGAGGGAATACAGGCTGTTTATGGAACAAAAGCAGATATATTGAAATCAGATATTAACGATATTTTATAATTATAAATTAGGATACCGAATAATCGGTGTCCTATTAAATTTAAGGAGATATTTATGAAATTACTAACTCTGAATGCTCATAGTTGGCTTGAGGATAAAAGTGACTTAAAACTTCAAATCCTTGCAGATGCAATTTGTAAGGAAAGATTTGATATAATAGCTTTACAGGAAGTGAATCAACTTATTGAATCAAAACCTGAAAGCAGCAATGATAATATGCAAGAATATATACAATGTGATAATAAAGTTATTATAAAGAAAGATAATTTTGCACTGATTTTAGTTAAAAAGTTGAAAGAAAAGGGTCTTAATTATTTTTGGAGTTATATACCAAATCATATTGGATATGGTATTTATGATGAAGGTCTTGCAATATTGAGCTTGAAACAAATAGATAAAACAGATCAATTTTATATTTCAAAGATAAGAGATTACGAAAATTTTAAGACAAGAAGAATTATCGGAATAAGAATAATAGACAAGCAAAAACCAAAATGGTTTTTTTCTGTTCATATGGGATGGTGGAATGATGAAGAGGATCCATTTCACAAACAATGGAATGAAATTGAAAAACATATGGAACGCTATTCAAATGATGACATTTATCTAATGGGTGACTTTAATAGTCCCTCAAATTCGGATGGAGAGGGCTATTCCTATATATTAAAAGGGGGAGTGTTTGTAGATACCTATAATATATCGAAAATTAAA
>CAKSUE010000068.1 GCA_934501135.1 uncultured Eubacteriales bacterium
TTTGCATTGGCGGGCTTTATGGAAATCCTGACTGTATTGTAAAAAAGTTCTTTAATAATTATCAAATTGATTTTACTCTAAAAAAACGTAAAATGATAAAGGCAGAAGTCTTATATTCTGAAGAGGGAGTAATACCAGGTTATATTATAAATTTTTGGGGTATGGATGTTTATTTATTGCCATATCTTAAAATGGAAACACTTAATATTATAAAGAAGTATATGATACCAAACCTTTTGATTAGGAGGTTTTTTGAATGAAAAGGAGAAAAGATTATAGACGATCAAATACAGGAAAGAAAAGCTTTTTTAAAAATATATTTCCTACAAAAGGGGATTCAGCCGGTGAGATTATTAGAAAAATAATTTTATTAATAGCTATTATTGTATTTATCATATCCGGTATTATGCTGGTGAATATATTATTTATCCAACCTAATAATAACAAGTCTGTTTATGATGAAATAAGGACTGTTTATTATGATGAGTCTGTTAATGATAGTGAAGATGATAATAAAGTAAGAGAAGAGCGCCTTAAAAAGGTTAGAGAATTAAATAGTGATATAGTAGGTTGGATAAATATATCTAATACCCAGATAGATAATCCGGTCTTAATGCCACCTAAAAATGATGATAACTATTATCTTTATAGAAACTATAAAAAAGAAGATACTAAGTATGGAAGTTTATTTTTAGATCCAACTGTTGACCTAAATAACAATTATAAAAATATAGTTATTTACGGGCATCATATGAAGGATGGAAGTATGTTTGCGGATCTTATTAAATTTTCAGATTTAAATTTTTACAAGCAAAATCCTATAGTAAACTTCGACACAATCAATGGCGTTGCGGATTGGAAAATTATATCAGTATTTAAAACTAATACTAGGGAAGATCAAGGAGAAGTTTTTCAGTATATTCAAACAGGGTTTGCAAATGATTTGGATTTTTTAAACTATGTTTATAACGTTAGAGAAAGATCTTTAATAGATATACCTGTTGATGTAAATGAGAATGATGAATTAATTACATTAACAACATGTTCCTATGAGTTTGATGACTTTAGAACAGTGGTAGTGGCAAGAAAAGTTAGAGAATCAGAAAGTAGCTACGTTGATGTTTCAAATGCTAGTATGAATTCTGAGCCTCTTATGCCACAAATATGGTACGATAAAAGAGGAGGAACAAAACCTCGAGTTTCAGATTTTAGTACAGCTTATAGTAATGGTGAAATTGACTGGTATGTTCCTGTTGATTAAGTTATGTATGGGGAGAATTATTATGATTGTAGTAATGAAAAGGGATGCCGATGAGCGAGATATTAGAGGCGTGGAGGAAGTATTAAAAAGATATGGTTTAGGTGTACATATTTCAACCGGAACAGATGCAACGATTATTGGTGTTATTGGCGATAAGAACAAGCTATCCGATACAAATATAGAACTTTTGCATGGTGTAGAAAAGTGTGTGCCTATAATGCATAGCTATAAACTTGCAAGCAGAGATATTTGTCCCAAGGGAAGAATTGTAAGTGTGGGGGATGAGATTATTGGTGGAAGCAAGTTAATGATGATAGCGGGGCCGTGCGCTGTTGAGAGTGAAGAGCAAATGTTTTCTGTAGCAGAAGAGATAAAAAAGACTGGAACTAGATTTTTGAGAGGTGGAGCATATAAACCAAGAACATCGCCATATGCGTTTCAGGGAATGGAAGAGGAAGGACTTAGAATTTTACGAAGTGCTGCAGATGCAAATGGTCTAAAAGTTGTAAGTGAAATTGTTACGGAAAATCTTGTTGAAAGCGCAGCTAAATATTGTGATGTGTTCCAGATAGGTGCTAGGAATATGCAGAATTTTAGGTTACTGAAGGCTGTTGGCAGGTCTAAAATTCCAGTACTTTTAAAAAGAGGGATATCATCTACCATTGAAGAATGGCTTGATGCAGCTGAGTATATAATGAGTGAAGGTAATTATAATGTGATACTTTGTGAGAGAGGAATAAGAACCTTTGAAACGGCTACTAGAAATACTCTTGATGTTTCTGCTATTGCTGTGGTTAAAGAGAGAAGTTCTTTGCCTATTATAGTTGATCCATCGCATGCTGCAGGGAAAGCGTCTTACATAAAGTCATTATCATTAGCAGCTACAGCAGCAGGAGCAGATGGTCTTATAATTGAAGTTCATCCAGATCCTAAGAGTGCAATGTCAGATGCAGCTCAGCAAATTACACCTAAAGAATATGCTAATCTTATAAACAATGTAAGAGAAATAGCCAAGGTTGTTAATAGAAGCTTATAATAATCAACATTAAAGCGGCAACTTTTCTATAAAATATAATAATTACACACGATGTTAACTTAATAATGTATGGTTTTATTGACAGTTGTGAATTAATGATATGGAAAGCTAGATTATATTAGTATCACCAAGAAAAATAAAGAAAAAATGAGATTTATATGGTGTAGATTTAAAATTTAGAGAAAAGTCTTGACACTATGTAATCAGTATGATAATATTTATATTGCAGCTATAAAGATACAAAGTATGGTGATATACAATTAAAGTTGCTTAATAAAATAATTTAATATATAGGAGGAAGACTAATGTCTACTTATATGCCAAAGGCAAATGAAGTTGAACGCAAATGGTACATTATTGATGCTGCAGGCAAACCTTTAGGGAGAGTTGCTGCGCAAGTTGCTACTTTGCTTCGTGGAAAACATAAACCAACTTTTACACCTCATGTAGATTGTGGTGATCATGTTATTGTTATTAACTGTAAGGATGCTGTTCTTACAGGAAGTAAATTGACTCAAAAGTACCACTATCGTCATACAGGTTATATTGGTAATTTAAAATCAGTAAGATATGATACCTTAATGGCTCAAAAACCCGAAAAAGCTATGCACCTAGCTGTTAAAGGAATGGTTCCGAATACAACTTTAGGTCGTAGTGCTATGACAAGATTACGTGTATTTGCAGGTTCAGAGCATAAACATGCTGCTCAAAAACCGCAAGCATGGGAAATATAGAAGGGAGAGTCTTATATGTACGATAAAGCACCTTATTTTTACGGTACAGGAAGAAGAAAAAGTTCTGTTGCTCGTGTTAGAATTTATAAAGGAACAGGAAAAGTTACAATTAACGATAGAGATATAGATGATTATTTTGGGCTTGAAACTTTAAAGCTAATAGTAAGGCAACCACTTGAGCTTACAGATACAAGCGATAAGTTTGATATTGTTTGTCGCGTTTCTGGTGGTGGAGTAACAGGCCAGGCTGGAGCTATTCGTCACGGTATTTCAAGGGGATTACTTCAATACGATTCAGAAAATCTTCGTCCGAAACTTAAAAAGGCTGGTTTCTTAACACGTGACCCAAGAATGAAAGAACGTAAAAAATACGGTCTTAAAGCAGCACGTCGTGCTCCACAGTTCTCAAAGAGATAATTATTACACATCAAAAATGCGTTATTTATACAACTTTACAAATGTTCAGTTTAAAAATTGTTGTATATCATTCAAAAAATATAAAAAGACGGTTGAGTTTTTTGCTCAATCGTCTTTGTTGTATAAGAAAACATAGCCATAGTGGCGGAATTCAGGAAAGGCCAGACCATGTTATACTTAAAAATAAATGTATTAACGGGAGACAAATAGGATCGTGCCATTATGATGAAATCAGAGAAGGGGTAAAAGATGCCAGCCTGATGCTGGTAGGCATGAGTTAGGAATTATCGGGAGATCTGACCGGATTTTTATTAGGCATTGTTCAAACTTCTGAAACATAAAGACTATTTCATTGCAACGTTAAAAGACAGAAAAAGCTTGAAACAGGCAGGATTTCAGACGGTACAGATTACGGTGCCGGTAGAAGGACCGGATAATCAGGAGAGCTGGGACAAATATTTGCATGGGTTGTCCTTTACGTTGAATCATAAACTGTGTGTGTTGGAGTTGAGAGTTGGATTTGCACATTTGCAGCTGATTCGTTTTTCCTTTGAAAAAACCTTTATATCCGGGTTAGTGGAAAATTTCCACAGATTTCTGCAGAGATTGCGAATTGCAGAGTGACAGTAAAGGAAGATCCAGCAACACTTTTTGTAAAATAAAATGACTGATTAGTAGAAAACACGATTATTTACTATGATGCAGGTAATATTCAAAGTGCGGAAAAAGTGGTGGCAAAGTTGGGTCAGGACTGGATTACCAGAGACCGTGAACGGATTATAAATGTAGCCAAAGTAATTCTGCAGAGAGTGGGTTATTTTGTTTCGGTAAAATGCAAAATTGGAAAATCAATTTGTATAAAAATATGCAGATTGATTTCTTTTTATATGAAAACATAACAAAAAGCTATATATAATGAATAAATTTGCTATTGATAAAAATTTTATATTATGTTATTTTATTAACAAAGAACCGATCTGATATTGGATGTTTTTTACATTAGCTTATTAAGAAATGAAAAGTATAGGGAAGACGAAAGGAGAACGTATGAGTAGAAAAATTACTATTATCGGAGCTGGAAAAGTAGGATCCACAATTGCGTATTCTCTGTCCCGAGAAGAGCTGGCATCAGAGATTGTTATGATTGACATCGACAAGGAAAAAGCAGATGGCGAGGCCATGGACATTGAGCAGGGGACCTGTTTCCGGGAGCCTATCTCTATTATTGCAGGAGATTATCCGGATGCAAAGGACTCTGACATTGTAATTATTACTTCTGGGATTGCAAGAAAACCCGGACAGACTCGTATTGATCTTGTGCAGACGAATGTAGATATTTTGAAAAACATTACACCGCAAATTGTAAAAGAAGCACCTCATGCATTTTATGTGATTGTGAACAATCCAGTAGACATTATGACATATGTATTTACAAAGATTTCCGGAATTTCGGAGCGGCAGGTCATTGGTTCCGGTACGATTCTGGATACGGCAAGACTTCGCTGCAGACTGTCTGAGCAGCTTCAGGTTGCACAAAAAAATATTCATGCCTATGTATTTGGTGAGCATGGAGACACTTCCTTTATTCCCTGGACTTGTGCCTATGTATCCGGCATTCATGTGGATGAGTATGTAGAAGTGGCGCAGCATATGGAAGAAAAAGTAAAGCCTATCGACAGGGAAGAAATGATTGAATATGTCCGTAAATCTGGTAGTGTTGTCATTTCCAAGAAGGGAGCAACCTTCTATGCGGTTTCCAGATCTGTCTGCCAGTTGTGCAAGGTATTGATGGCATCTTCGGATTCTGCGGTAACGGTATCTTCCATGATGCATGGAGAATACGGCATTGAAGATGTATGCTTAAGTACATTGACGTTGGTTGGCCCGCAGGGAA
>CAKSUE010000069.1 GCA_934501135.1 uncultured Eubacteriales bacterium
ACCTTTGTAGCAAGAAAAGTGGAGGCTTATTCTAACCAAGGAGCCTATGCTTCGCATGGTCATTCTATAGTTGCAAATGCTATTACGTGTTTTAGGCAACTATATAGTGCTGAAAAATCTGTAAAAGGTGATGCATATACTGTTTATACTAATAAATCTTCTGCAGGAGCAATGAGGGGCTACGGTATTCCACAAGTGGTATTTGCACTTGAATCTCATGTTGATGATATAGCAAAAGGCTTAAATATGGATCCGGGAGAGCTTAGAATTAAAAACTGTATGAAGAAGGGATTTAAGGACCCATTGAATGCAATCGAATGTCATACAGATGCTATTGAAAAATGTATAAATAGCGGAAAAGAGTATATTGATTGGGATAATAAGATTAATAAATATAAGAATCAAACGTGTAATATTAGACGTGGAATAGGTATGTCGATATTCAGCTATAAAACAGGAGTGTACCCAATATCACTTGAGACTGCAAGTTGTAGACTCATTTTAAATCAAGATGGGTCAGTACAAGTTCAAATGGGCGCTACAGAAATTGGCCAAGGTGCAGATACCATATTTACACAAATGGTCGCTGAGATACTTGATATTAAACATGAAAATGTACATATTGTTTCATGCCAAGATACAGATATAACTCCGTTTGATCCGGGGGCTTATGCTTCAAGGCAAACATATGTTAGTGGTACAGCAGCTAAAAATGCTGCCCTAAAGCTTAAAGATAAAATTCTTGATTATGCTTGCTTTATGCTTAAAATCGAAAAAGATAAGATTGATTTAAGAAATGGTAATATTATAGATAAGAAAACAGGTAAACCTCTTTTACCATTAGAAAATCTAGCTGTTGAGAGTTTTTATAGTCTTGAAAATTCGAAACATCTAACAGCAGAAGTTACAAATCATTGTACTAATAACACTTTCTCTGTTGGAGCATGTTTTGCTGAAGTTGAAGTAGATATGGCTTTAGGAAAAGTAAAGGTAATAGATATTATAGATATTCACGATAGCGGAATGATAATTAATCCTAAACTTGCAGAGGCTCAAGTGCATGGAGGTATGAGTATGGGACTAGGTTTTGCACTAAGTGAAAATCTAATTTATAATGAGAAAGGTAAACCTTTGAATAATAATCTTCTTGACTATAAATTGCCTACAAGTATGGATACTCCTGACTTAAATTGCGAGTTTATTGAAGTTTATGATCCAACAGGGCCTTTTGGAAATAAATCGTTAGGTGAACCGCCTGCTATTCCCCAGGCGCCAGCAATTAGAAATGCAATATTATGTGCTACAGGTGTAAAATTTAACAGTACCCCTTTTAATCCACAAAAAGTGTATGAGAAGTTTAAGAAAGCCAATTTAATATAAAATATATCCAAATAGATTATGGGGTGAAAACAAATGTATGATTTTAATAGCATATACAGAGCAGGAAGCATTGAAGATGCAATTAATGCACTTGAAAAAAGGCCTGAGTCAATTATAATATCGGGTGGTAGTGATATATTAATAAAAATTAGAGAGGGAAAATTGTCGGGTTGCTCTTTGGTAAGTATAAATGGTATTCCAGATCTCAAAGGAATATTTATGGACGAAAATGAATCTATAGTAATTAGGCCTGCAACCAATTTTACAAGTATAACCAATAACCCTATAATACAAAAATATATACCTGTTTTAGGTGAAGCAGTTGATCAGATAGGTGGTCCGCAAATTAGAAATATGGGAACAATCGGAGGTAATATCTGTAACGGAGTAACCAGCGCAGATAGTGCGTCCACACTGTTTACCTTAAATGCTAAATTGGAAATTACAGGAAAGGATAGTAAAAAAATTATTTCAATAAATGACTTTTATGTAAGTGCAGGTAAAGTAGACTTAAAACCATCGGAAATACTCACAGCAATTATTATTGAAAAAGAAAATTATGAAAACCATTATGGTCACTATATAAAATATGCAATGAGAAACGCTATGGATATAGCTACATTGGGATGTGCTGTGTTGTGCGAACTTAGTGACGATAAAAAAAGTCTTAAAGATTTAAGGCTAGCATATGGTGTAGCCGGACCTGTTCCTATGAGATGTCTAAAAACTGAAGAGCTTTTAAAAGGACAAGTGATTTCTGGAGATCTTTTCAAGAAATTATCAGAAAGTGCAAAATCTGAAGTAAATCCTAGGACCTCTTGGAGAGCGTCTAAGGAATTTAGATTACAGCTTGTAGGAGAACTTTGTGTAAGAGCGCTAAAGGAATCTATTATTAGAGCAGGAGGCAAAATAAGTGATTAGTGTAATTAATATGAAGGTTAATAGTAAGCCGGTTGAAATTGCTGTTGATGATAGAGAATCTTTAGCAGATGTTTTAAGAAATAGATTAGGCCTTACTAGTGTAAAAAAAGGATGTGAAGTAGGCGAATGCGGTGCCTGCACGGTTTTAATAGATGGAGAAGCGGTTAATACTTGTATATACCTAGCTGTTTGGGCAGATAATAAGAGTATTTTAACAGTAGAAGGGCTAAAGGAAAAAAATGGAGAACTTAGTATAATCCAGCAAGCATTTATAGATGAGGCAGCGGTGCAATGTGGGTTTTGCACACCAGGATTAATTATGACAGCTGTAGAAATAGTAGGAAAAGGCAAAAGATACACAAGGGATGAACTAAGAAAACTTATTTCTGGTCACCTTTGTAGATGCACTGGATATGAAAATATATTAAATGCAGTAGAGAAAGCTATTATATTAACATTAGAGAAAAATGGAGTTGGAAACGATGAATAAAAAAATTATTAATACAGAATTAGCACCAGAAGCAATTGGACCATATTCACAATCAGTTTTGGCTGGAAACATTTTATTTATATCAGGGCAACTTCCTATAGATCCTGAGACAGGAAAATTTGCAGGAAATGATATAAAAAGCCAGACGGAACAAAGTCTTAAGAATATTGAGAATATCCTAAAGAAGATAGGTTGTAATATGGATAGTGTGGTGAAGACTACAGTCCTTCTAAATGATATGGGGGATTTTGCAAAAATGAATGAAGTATATGCAAAGTTTTTCACAAAAGATTATCCAGCAAGGGCGGCTTATGAGGTTGCTAGACTTCCCAAAGATGCTTTAGTAGAGATTGAAGCGGTAGCTGTAGTAGACTAAAAGATATATTAAAAATTACAGGAGGGATTTGGTGCTACTTATAGGAAACGGACGTATTATTACTAGAGATGAAAATAATACGTATATAGAAAATGGCGCGGTAGTAATAGAAGATAATAAAATTATAGAAGTTGCAGAATATAATGAGCTTTTAAAAAAATATCCGAATGCTGAATTTATAGATGCAAATGGTGGACTTATAATGCCAGGATTTATAAATACACATAACCATATATATAGTGCATTTGCAAGAGGACTTTCAATAAACGGATATAATCCATCTAATTTCAATGATATACTTGAAGGCATGTGGTGGAAAATAGATAGCATGCTTAACTTAGACTATATTAAATACAGTGCATATGCGACATATATAGATTGTATAAAAAATGGTGTTACAACAGTGTTTGATCATCATGCAAGTTATTTAGATATTGCCGATAGTTTATTTACAATTGCAGATGCGGCTGAAGAACTTGGAGTAAGAGCAAATTTATGTTTTGAAATTTCAGATAGAAACGGCGAAGACTTAATGCGTGCGGCTGTAAAGGAAAGCATGAATTTTATAGATTATACTGTAAGCAGGAAAGATGATATGCTTAAGGCTATGATGGGCCTTCATGCTTCTTTTACTGTTTCAGACAAAACATTATATTATTGTAATGAACAAAAGCCTTCAAAGATTGGGTATCATATTCATGTTGCGGAAGGGATTTCTGATGTATACGATTGTCTTAAAAAGTATAATAAACGTATAGTAAATCGTTTGTTTGATATGAATATTTTAGGAGATAAGACAATAGCAGCTCATTGTATTCATATTAATAAAAATGAGATGGATATTTTGAAAGATACTAATACAATTGTTGTTCATAATCCTGAGTCTAATATGGGAAATGCAGTTGGTTGTGGTGCGGTTATAGATATGTTTAAAAGTGGAATTAAGCTAGGCCTTGGTACTGATGGATACACAAATGATATGCTGGAATCTTTAAAGGTAGGCAATTTAATTCATAAACATAATCTCTGCAATCCAACAGTTGCATGGGCAGAGATTCCGTATATGTTGTTTAACAATAATGCAGATATTGCAAATAGATTTTTAGATGGGCAAGTAGGTAAAATAAAAAATGGATACTATGCCGATGTAATAATCGCAGATTATGATCCATTAACTCCTATGACAAAAGAAAACATAAATTCTCATATATTATTTGGTCTTGTTGGCAAGGATGTTAACACTACCATTGTTAATGGAAAAGTACTTATGAAAGACCGTGAGATAATAGGCATTGATACAAAAAGAATATACGAAAAATCAAGAGAATTATCTTCTCAGTTATGGAAAGATATAAATGGAGTTTAACTTATTATGGAAGTGAAAAGGGGGAACGGCAAATACTGGAATACTTTTATAATGTATTCCGCGATGTTTTAATGCCGGTATGATAATGAGTGATATAATGAGACCTATCAGTTTTGATAAGTTGATGAATTGGATATTAGAAGAAAAAAGGTTAAAAAATTCCATATTTGGTGTAAGGAAGTTCTATAAAGCGGAATCTGAATATATAAACCTATTTGAACATAAACTAGAAAATCCCATAGGCCCTGCTGCAGGACCTCATACACAATTAGCACAAAATATTATTGCTGCATATTGTGCAGGAAGCAGGTTCTTTGAGCTTAAAACAGTTCAGGTAATAGACGGAGAGGAGCTCCCGGTATCAAAACCATGTATAAGTGCCCCTGATGAATGTTATAATGTTGAATGGTCAACTGAGCTAACAGTGCCTTGTGCGCTAGATGAATATATAAAAGCGTGGTTTGCAATACAGCTTATATCAAAAGAATATTCTTTGGGTGATAATGATGCTTTTATATTTAATATGAGTGTGGGATACGACCTTGATGGAATTAAAAGTGATAAAGTAAATAGCTTTATAGATAATATAAAAGATGCGAAGCATACAAAGATATGGCAAGAGTGCAAAGAATGGGCTAATGAAAATATTCATAGATTTAAAAATGTAAATATTTTATATGTAAATGAAATATCCTCAAAAATTTGCACTTCTATAACTCTTTCAACTCTTCACGGATGTCCTCCAGACGAAATTGAAAGAATAGCAAATTATTTATTAACAGAAAAAGGCCTTAATACATTTATAAAGT
>CAKSUE010000070.1 GCA_934501135.1 uncultured Eubacteriales bacterium
GTCTGATTGCGTTATAAATGTAGGTGTATCTGGCCCTGGGGTTGTAAAATCGGCTTTATCAAGAACTGGTAACTGTAATTTATCTGAAGTTGCGGAAATTATAAAAAAGACTGCTTTTAAAATTACAAGAGCAGGGCAACTGGTTGCAATGGAGGCATCTAAAAGGCTTAGTGTACCATTTGGAATAGTAGATCTATCTTTAGCCCCTACGCCAGCTGTTGGTGATTCTGTTGCATATATTTTAGAAGAAATAGGTTTAGAAGGATGCGGAGCACACGGTACTACAGCAACGTTAGCGCTACTAAATGATGCCGTTAAAAAAGGTGGTCTCATGGCTTCCTCTCATGTTGGAGGATTATCCGGAGCATTTATTCCTGTTTCAGAAGACACTGGAATGATTAATGCTTCTAAAAATGGATGGCTTACATTAAATAAACTCGAAGCAATGACCTCTGTATGTTCAGTAGGTTTGGATATGATTGTTATTCCGGGTAACACCTCTGCTGATATTATATCGGGAATTATTGCCGATGAAGCAGCAATAGGAATGATAAACTCGAAAACTACTGCTGTGAGAATTATTCCGGCAATTGGCAAATCTATTGGTGATGAGCTTGATTTCGGTGGATTATTAGGCTCTGGACCAGTAATGCCGATAAATACTTTATCTCCAAGCAAATTTATAAAACGTGGTGGTCGTATTCCAGCACCTATTCAAAGTCTTAAAAATTGACAAAATGCTACAAAATAATAACGTCTTATTATAAGAAATGTATATTGTAAAATGCGTTGTACAGGAATATAATACAATTGTGTTGGTACGTTTTAGTATTGTAATTATTGTTTTTTTGCATAATACCATGAATTATCGGACATTAGCTCTGCTTTAGATTATTATTTATTTCAACTAAGTCACATATGTTTATAAGCGTATAATTACCTTTAAGGAGGGAATAAGTATGAAAGATATGATTTCTAAAATTATTGATATGGATCAAAAAACCCGCGAGTTAACTGCCGAAACTCAGAAAAGTAAAGTTGATGCAGGTCAAGAAGTTGCTTTGATGAAAGAAAAAATTCGCGCGGACTACCTCACGAGGGCTCGCGAAAGAATAAAGATGAACCAGAAAACAGAAAAAAAGGCTGCTGATGAAGAATGGAAATCAATAAGCGAGAAACATAAAAAAATAGCAGAAAAGCTTAGCAATATTTATTCTAAAAAGTGTGATGAGTGGATAGACACAATTGTAAAACGTGTTATAGAGGAGTGATTACATGGTTTCCTCATACGCAGCAAATGCTATACTTGCAAAAGCAAGAGCTATGTATGGAAAAAGGCTTACTGATGAGAACTATTCAGATTTACTTGGATGTAATGATGTTAAAGAGGTGGCCATTTATCTAAAAAATTACACTAACTATTCAAATGTGCTGGCTAATTTAAATGAAAATGATGTGCATAGAGGACAGCTCGAAGTGCTGTTAAAGAAAAAATTATTTAATGACTTTGCTGTGTTAGGTAGATATGAAGTATCTATTCGTGAAGGCCTTTCAGTTTATATTATTGCAAGAATGGAAATCGAACAGATAATGCATTGCTTAATGCTTTATTGTGCCCATAGAACTGATGAATATATTCAAACTGTTCCAATGTTTTTTAACAAACATACTCATATAGATCTTCCTGCACTTACAAAAATAAAAAACTACGATGATTTTTTACAGGCCATTAAGTCTACCCCTTATTATAAGCTTCTAGAACCATTTAGGCCTAGAGGGAATGATCTTATTAGTCTTACAATGATTGAAACTGTTCTATATTCTTATCTATTTGATAACACATTCAAAATTATAGAACAATATAAAAGTAAAAAGGCCAGAAAAGAACTTAAAAATATTTTTAATGCCTATATAGATTTCAATAACCTTGTTAGAATTATTAGATTAAAAAAGTACTATAGTCCTGATGAGGACTATATAAGGGACTCTCTGTTCCCTTACGGTACTATTAGTAATAAAAAACTGGATTCTTTAATAAAAGCTAAATCTGTAGATGAAGTTAATTCTATAATGCAAACAACTACCTTTGGAAAAAGAATAGTTGGAATAGAATACGATTATATAGACGAATTACCTACTAAAGTTAAATTTTCTAAATGTAAACATTTTATAAGATATTCAATTAACCCACCGGTTGTGATGCTTTCGTATATATTACTAACCGAGATCGAGCTTTCTAACATTATCAACATTATAGAAGGTATAAGATATAAGCTACCCAGAGATGAGATTAAAAAAATGTTAACTTGCTAAATCTCATTTTTAATTTGGTTATAAAGGAAGTGATATACATTGTCTGTTTCAACCGTTAGAATTGTTAGTATTATAGGATTATTGTCAGAACTTGATAAGGTAATTAAATTCTGTGGAGAATCTCAAGTCTTTCATCCCGATAATGCTTTGTCTTTCTATGAAAACACAGAAAATTTTGTTCCTGTTTTAGATAAAAATCCTTATTCTGCTCCATTAAATGTTATAAAAGAAAATTTAATTATGGCCGGTAAAAGTTTAGAAAATGTAGATGTCCAAGATTTTAACGTTACTTCAAAACAAATTAACGATTATGTGGATTATTTGTCTGCTAAACATGGTAATTTAATAGAGCAAAAATCTATTATATCTCAAAAAATTGATCTCATAAATAAAAACATAAATGAATTGGAACATTTTCGTGAGGTTCCTATAGATTTAAAAGATATATCTTCATGTGAATATATTAAAGCCAGGTTCGGCAGTATTCCAAAGGAAAGCTTTGAAAAACTAAATGCTTACAGAGATAATCCTTATGTTTTGTTTTTCCCTTGTGGACATGATGATCATTTTTATTGGGGAATATATTTTGCACCTATTGATTTCATTGATGATATAGATAAAATTTTTCGGGGATTATACTTTGAGAAAATTGATGTTTCAATGTATAATGGTACTCCTGAAACTCAAATAAAGGAACTTAAAGACACTATTGAGAAAGAAAAAAGAGAACTTATATCAATTGAAAAGAAAATAAATGCGTTTTGGAAAATTCAGCATGACCAGTGCATGAGATTTTACTCAAAACTAGAAGAACTTAATACTTATTTTAGCATTAAATCTTATGTATCTAAATATAATAATAGTTTTATTCTTGTTGGCTGGATACCTATTGAATATGAAGATGAATTTTCTTCTAAACTAAAAAAAATGTTTGGAATAGAATTTGCAATTGAAAATGCTGAAGATGAGCTCAAATTTTCCCCTCCTGTTATATTAAAAAATAAGAAACTGTTTAAACCATTTGAATTCTTCGTTGATATGTATGGACTACCATCATATGACGAGATTGATCCTACTATTTTTGTATCAATTGTATATACCATTTTATTTGGTATAATGTTCGGAGATGTAGGACAAGGGCTTGTATTAAGTATTGTTGGATATTTCATGTGGAAACTTAAACGTATGGAATTAGGAAAAATATTAATACCGTGTGGTATTTCTTCTGCAATATTCGGTGTTGTATATGGTTCAGTTTTCGGACTTGAAAATTTATTAGATGGATTTTACAATAAGGTTTTTGGGTTAAATGAAAAGCCAATAGATGTTATGGAACCCAGTACAACAATGATGATTTTAGTCGCTGCTATTAGTATAGGCGTAGTATTAATAATTATTTCTATGTTTATTAATATAATTTCATCGTTCAAACGAAAAAACTACGAGAATGCACTGTTTGGTCCCAATGGTCTTTGTGGATTAGTTTTTTATTCTTCCTTAATATTAGGGTTAGTTATTCAATTCGCTCTTAATATTAAAGTTATAACAATTCCATATATTATATTATTGATTATTCTCCCTCTAATTTGCATTGTCTTTAAAGGGATCCTCGGAAAACTTGTAATAAAAGATAAAAATTGGAAACCAGAGTCTATGGGAGATTATTTGTTAGAAAATATATTTGAAATATTTGAAGTGTTGTTAAGTTACTTGTCAAATACTATGTCCTTTTTGCGAGTGGGTGCCTATGTATTAGTTCATGCAGGCATGATGCTAGCGGTTTCAGCACTTGCTAGTATGACTACTGGAGTAGCATATATAATTATATTCGTAATTGGAAATATTATAGTTATAGCTCTTGAAGGATTATTGGTTGGTATACAAGTTTTAAGACTTAATTTCTATGAAATATTCAGTAGATTCTTTGAAGGTGAAGGACGTCCATTTAGTCCTGTTACTACTAAAAAAATTAAATAAATTATATTAATCTATTAAACCCAATGGGTTTAAAATATAAAATCAAAATTTTTGGAGGTTATTTAAAATGACAAACATTTTCTTAATTTTATTACCTATAGTACTTTTAGTTATATCCTTATTTGCATCTATCAAGTTCTTTAAGAAATCTGGAAATTGCAAGAAAGCCATTTCCTTACAATTAGCATCACTCGTATTTATATGTACTATGTGTCTATCTGTAAGCACTATTGCATCTGCTACTAGTACAGATGTTCCAGAATCTTCTACTTCTGTCTCTGAAAACACAGAAGCTGCAAATAATAAGAGTGATATAAATAAAGGTTTGGCAATGATTGCTGCTTCTGTTGCTGTTGGAATTGCCGGAATTGCCGGAGGAATTGCTGTTGCTGCTGGCGCACCTGCTGCTATTGCTGCTACTTCAGAAAATCCAAAATCTTTTGGTAAGTATATGGTTTTTGTAGCTTTAGGAGAAGGTATTGCTCTTTTTGGTGTTGTTATTGCAATTATGATCATTCTAATGTCATAAAGAAGGTATGAATAATGCGTTTTCATCTTATTAGTGATAATATTGATACTGTGGTTGGTATGAAACTTGCAGGGATACATGGTGTTCTTGTGCATGAATATGCTGAAACAAGGAAGGCCTTATCTGATGCAATGGAAATGGATGATGTGGCTGTTATATTGATGACAGAACGACTTGTTAAGCTTTGTCCAGATATAGTATATGACCTTAAATTAAATCGAAAACAGCCATTAATAGTCGAAATTCCTGATCGTCATGGAAACGGACGTACCAAAAATTCTATAACAAGATATGTAAGAGAAGCTATTGGGGTTAAAATTTAGTATAGGAGGTATTGCGATGCCTAATCAAATTGGTAAAACAAGTAACTTTTTAAAGGCTATAAATAAATATGCAGAAGAGCAAAGAACAAAAATAAAAAATGAAACAGAAAAATTTAAAAAAGAAGAAATCGAAAAAGCTGAATCTGAAATTTTGAATGATGTATACATACTTATACAG
>CAKSUE010000071.1 GCA_934501135.1 uncultured Eubacteriales bacterium
ACATCTGCCCAATACGACGGAGAGACAGATATAACAATATCAGCCCATTCATATTGCTCAATTATCCTATCAACATCGTCATTCTGAACACATTTTGCTGTATTATGACAAGTTCTACATCCTTTGCAAAATTTTATATCATAATCATCAATACATATATTTTTAACATCATGTTTCTTTTCCAGACGAGCAGTAACTATATTAACAATTTCTGCTGTTGCTCCATTTCTTATAGGACTACAATTCATTACCAATACTTTCATTTTTACCTCCGCTTTCATGTACCATATTTTTATATGATATCACAGAATCACCACATCATCAATAACAATCGCAATCTCTTGCGATTGTTTCTTAGTTTGCAATATATAATTCAGGTACGTAAAGTGAATCGTGGATATGCAGAGGAATCATTATTTCATAGTGCGTAAATGCATGGTTTGGAATCCTTCTTAAGAAGTTATATGAACTGCACAGTTATTCGCCAGTCTGCTAAAAAAGTGCAAAAATTAGAGCCAGCCTTTCAACTGACTCTGCTCTACCCCAAAGCATATAATAATTTACTCTGATAATTCTCTAGCTGGTGGAATATATCAACTACATTCACAACATTCACTCTCACATCAAATATGACAATATAATTCATCTTATTGGGCACGTTTACGAGACAAGCTGGAGGATGTAGAAATATTAGAAACGGAATATTATCTCAAAGAGGAAAAATGCCCAATGAACCCAACAGACCCAAATATAGGGTATACTATTTCGTTGAATCTTGAGGATGACGACCTGCTACTGGTTCAGAATATGAATGAGGATGACGATTCAACTGTAACATTTTTATAATCATACCAGTACGTGCATTTTTTGCACATACTGCTTTTATGTCCAGATTATACATATCATTCAAAATAACCCAAACAAATAATTTATATTTTTTGTATATATCGATATCAGTGATTTTCTCCATTGCCATCAACATGTGCAAAATTTGCACCTGTTAAATCATTTCCTGCTTCTTCATACATACTCTTATATGTATATATTTCAGATGTAACCATTTCTGGATATAAATATATATACTTTCTACATACACACTTGAATAGCTCTAACATCCTGTCGCTGCTACATATTCCAACCATATAATCCAGCAAATATTCTACTTCTGATTCAGATGCTTTTCTTGCACATATTTCTTCGACTATCGGTTTATATGTAGCATATGCTAAGTCATCAAGTTCTGTTATCATGCATACTATTTTCTTAATTTCGTCATCCATAGCTTGTACTATATAATCCACCTTTCCTGATATTACGCACATTTGTTTATATATAAACGTTTCCAGTACTCAGATAATCTTTTATAACTTGATGTACATACACACATTTCCACCTCTCTGATACCTTCACATTGGGGCACAAGCAAATCTTCCATATGTACCTTTAGCAACCTGCTCAATACATAAAGATGATCAACAGATGGCAGAATCATTCCCTTAAACCAACGATATATAGGCTGTGGACATGATAACTGCAATATTTTCTGTATATCCTTTACTGTATAACCTGCTTTTTCAATTCTATATTTTAATAAGATGCCTGTTTTCTTCATATCAATATGTTCATACATATGTTGTCAACTCCTTTAGCAAAATTCACCCTCTGTCCAATCGAATGGATAATCTGGATCTTCCCAACTCTTCTCATCACTCCATATTCTTTCATGCACATGAAAACGTTCCCTCGCCAATTTTTCCTTCTCGTTGTATTCTCTATGACAGAATGGCATATATATTTCCGCTTCCTGCTCTGTACATGATGCCATATGTAATCTAGGACCATTATCTGGAAAAATAGGATCAATATCATATATCCATTTCCTTGGCTCTGCCTTACGCTGACTATGATTGTACACTTTTTTGAAATATTGTTTCCATGTGTATCTCCTGCCATATTCATCATAGATACTTGCCATGCTCTTATTTTTCAGGCAAAATTCTTCCACTTCCTTAAATGTACTGATAGTCTTATGTCTTTGAAATAGTGGTCGCCAACCTGCACTCAGTTTACAAAGATGTACCTTATACCCTAAATATGGCTCATCTACAATTTCATATTCGATATCCTTGATTGTATATTCTGTTTCAACAGCAAAATACTCTCGCATTAGCTTTTTATTTCTACTCATCAAATAAAAATTAGTTCCCATAAGATATACACCAATCCTCTTCTTTTGATTATATGATATCCTATAGGAACTATAATTGCATTGGACTGTTAGTCCAAAAGTTTATCCCACTCTGCTTCAATCCCCGCTTTACCTATGTGCATTGTAACTACTGCATAGGATCTAATAGCCGACTCAACCGGCACATTAGCTGGCTCTGCCGGAACTGGTAATGACATAAACTCAGGCATTGAAAGCGTGTCTGGCATTTCCATAGCCTCTACACAAACGGTTTGAACTTTCTTGTACCAGTAGTAATAAGTATCCTTACTTATTCCGTGGTTTGCAAGCCATTCTTTTGTCTTAAGGCCTGAATGCTGACAATCATGAATCATACCTGCCCAGTATTGTAGTTTCGCCTGTTCAATTTTTCGTCTGCTCAAAATATCTGCCTCATGTTGGAAATTTCGCAAAATTCGTTACGAAAAACACGAATTTGCTACAGACATTTTATTACAGATGAATACTGATTTTAAAGGCACTCACAATGCAGCGTTTACGTAGCAAAATAGTAGCAGAGCAAAACAAAAAGTCCTGAAAGCCGCTTATTTAGCGGATTCCAAGACTTGTGGCTACTACTCAAACTCTTGGGCTGAGAGATTTATCTGACTGTTTTCAGGTACACATTTGTGTGTTTTATTCTTCATATTCATCCTATTGTGCATTTTTGTGTACCTCGTCTAAAATTTTTAGAGCCAAAATGGAGCCACTTCAAATTCATTGCATAATCATACGGTAATATTTGCATATTCCGAACATTAAGATATATTTTCAATATCCTTTTCAATGTCTCTTATTTCACGCTTCATTATTTTATGAAACTGTATTTCAACAAAGCGTTCATCTTTGTCAGTCAAATCCATCTGATATATGTCCGATAAAATAGCTTTCTTATCTTCTAATTTCAAATCATCTAAATTCGGAATATACTTAGTCTCATGCAATGCCATATGAATTTCCGCATATGTCCGAACAAATCTCTTTATTTTAATCTTACCTTCTAATTTATAACGCTTAATCAATTTTTGCACAACATCATCTAAGTGGAAAAGTAAACTCAAATCAGTTATTTGAGAATAGAAAAATAACCAACCGTACTTATGGCTTTCAAGAATAAAACCTGTAATTTTTAAATTTAATTTCCATTGCAAATATCCAATATTATCTTTCTTTATCGTTCTAAATAATTCCTCGATAGATTGCTTGATTTTTAAAACACTGCTTTTTCTTACTGTTACTTCACTATCATTTAAAACATAACCTAAATATTCAAATGATTCTGTTACAAGTCCCTCATCTTTCTTGTCATTTAATTCCAATCCAAGCTTTTTTATGTCATCACATATATTTTTCTTTACAACAAAAAATTTATCTTCATTAACCAATATCAATATGTCATCAACATATCTGTAATATGATATGTAGTCAAGTTCTCTATATTTTATGTCAATATCCTGCATATATATGTTAGCTAAAGTGTTTGAAATAGGTAATCCCTCTGGAACTCCCAATATTCTTTCCTTTTTTACAGTCTTTTCCTTTATCGGATAAAGAAGTGCCTCTGTTCTAATTGCATTCCATATAATTGATATAATTTCTGGTTTGTGTATCTTTCTTTTTATTATTTTAATCAACTTGTCTTGATTTATTGAACTATAAAATGATTTCACATCCAATTTTATAAAATGTGTGTACATTGGAATTTTTTTTGTAATATCATCTATAACAAGTTGTGGCATTATGGTCTTACATTTATCCCCATATACCCCAACCAACAACTCATTCAACGCTGACGCTGTTAACTTATCTCTTAGCGTCGGCACACAAATCGCTCTAGGCGGTTTTGTAGGTCCTTTCGTAAATAGTAGTTGCTTATATCTTGTAAAATGATAAGAGCCATTCATAGATTTTCGAATAATAATTTCAATATTCTCATCCAAATTTTGTTCAAATTTTCGAGGCGACACTTTATCCAATCCAACGGACGGCTTATCTTTTACTTTTTCTTCATAATGTTCAATAAGATGTTTTTTTGTGAACAACTTTTTCCATAAATACGATGCCTGCATCTATAAAACCCCACATATCCAATATAAAACCACTGGCAATAATATAACACATATTTTTAAAAGCACACGCCAAATAACATTATAATAATATTTGCACCTTACATTTTTCCATTTCCTATTTCTATATTCACCTGAGCTACCATGAACTGTCTCATAATAATCAAATGATATATGATTACTACTTAAATCTAGTAAATCACAATATCTATTATATATGTTCTTAAACAACTCTACATCATCACTCTCAATATTCTTTAATTCAAATTCAAGTTTTTGCAACTCTGTATAATTCTTTCTATATTCTCTTGCATGCTCCAGATATTTTTGTCCATTCAAATATAAAATAACAATAAGCAATGATATTGTCATAAACACTGTCATCAAACTTAATTTTTCATTTTTATTAAGTAATGTAAGTATCGAAAATATAATCGTAACACATGAATAATAAATGTTAATTCCCTGAAAAAAAGCTTCTTTGTTTATCAATCTTTTTTCAGCATTAACTCTTGAAATTCTTGTTGTCCATATTTGATCTGATAAATCTTTATATTTTTCCAAGTTGTACCCTCCTAAAAAATGTATTAGGGTCTCTATATACTAAGTGCGATACCTTCATGCGAAAGCCTATAAAATCTTTACAGATTGTTAATTACGTTATCTCCTAAGTGGAAATCATAACTTACGTTATAGACCCTAATACAATAGATATTTTACCACATTCTACTATTATTCTCAATCCATCCTTCCCATTATCTTGTCAGCTATAAATCTTATTTTATAGTTTCATTTCCAATTCTAGGCAATTCCATTCTTGTCCCATTACAGTATACTTTTCTATTTCATCTTGAGATACATCCTCAAAACCTGTTGCCTTATAGCAATAATAAGCTGATTCATTATTCTCAAAAACACCTAATGAAACTTTATTAGCACCAAATATTTCTTTAGCATATTTTAAGCCTAATTTCAGCATATTTTTTCCATATCCCCGCCCACGTTTTCTCGAATCAAC
>CAKSUE010000072.1 GCA_934501135.1 uncultured Eubacteriales bacterium
ATTGTTAAAACTAGTGAAAAAGAAAGCCTATATTTAGCTATGGATATTGCTGAAATTTGGCTTTCAAGAGCATTACAAAAAGATTAATAAATTATCCTCCGATATGTTAATATTCGTATGATAAATAAAATATTAAGAGGGGTAGCACAGTTTAAGCTGCGATACTCCAGTTTTTAGTTGATTCACTCGTAGTTATAAAAACAGATGTATAGGTAAAACACACCTCTTCTGGTCTCGGTGAAAGTACCTGGCATATGGCTGTAGATACATTCCATTTTAAGTATGGATAAAAGTCAAAATTTAACATTTTTTATAAAAAGGAGTTTACTTTTGTAGGCTTCTTTTTTATTTGCAATATTCCATAATTAGTTCTTCAGCTTATGTAATAATCTTACTTAATGTCATTTATCAGTTGCAAGTTATTAATTTTTTTGGGTAAATTATATAATATAAAGAAACAGATATTTACAAAGTAATAAAGGAAGGTATAACATGATTACATTCGAGGATTTATACAAACGACTGGTTAAAGCTTCTGTTAACGGTGAAGAAGAGAACGAACTTGAAAAAATAAGAAAAGAAGATTACGATCCATACCATTTAGATTGTCTTTTAAACCCACAAAATCATAGTGTTGTTTTAAAGTTTGGCAAGTGTGATTGCCCTGATGGTAAGGAAAACAAATGTAAAATTAAATGTTCTTTTGATGCATTATACAATGATAATGGAAATATAAAAGTTAATAAAGATTCATGCACTGGGTGTTCTTCTTGCATTGACAGTTGCAAAGCAGAAAAATTAAAAGCCAGCAGAGACATACTTCCTGCTCTTAGATCTATTCATGAAAAAAAAGGTCCTGTATATGCATTGATAGCTCCTGCATTTATAGGACAGTTTAGCGAAATGGTTACTCCAGGTAAATTGCGTACAGCTTTTAAAAAATTAGGGTTTGATGGTATGGTCGAAGTTGCATTATTTGCAGATATACTTACTTTAAAAGAGGCTTTAGAATTCGACAAAAATATCACCCACAAAGGAGATTATCAATTAACCAGTTGTTGTTGCCCTATCTGGATAGCTATGATAAGAAAAATTTATAATGAATTGATGCCTCATGTCCCTGGTGCTGTTTCCCCTATGATTGCGTGTGGGCGCACTGTAAAAAAATTGCATCCTGATGCAACCACAATATTTATAGGACCATGTATAGCAAAAAAGGCTGAAGCTAGAGAGCCCGATCTCGTTGGTGCTATAGATTATGTTTTAACTTTTCAGGAAATACAAGATGTATTCAACTTTGCAGGTATAGATCCAATTAAAATGGAGGAAAGCACAAAGGATCATTCGTCACGAAGTGGCAGAATCTATGCAAGAACTGGTGGGGTCAGCGATGCTGTGTGTTCAACAGTAAAATATATAAATCCGCAAAGAAATATTTCTGTGAAAACCCAGCAGGCAAATGGTGTTCGAGAATGTAAAGCGATGGTCAACTCACTAATAAATGGAGAAACTGATGCAAATTTCTTTGAAGGTATGGATGTGTCGGTGGATGCGTTGGAGGGCCAAAAGCTATTATAGATAGAGAAAAAGGCAAAAAACATGTAGATGAATATGGTGATCAGGCAAAATATAAAACCCCTATTGATAATCCTTATGTCATTGAACTTCTTCACAGATTAGGATTTGATACTATAGATGATTTCTTAAAAAATAGCGATATTTTTGTACGACACTTTTAGCCTTAATACAGAAAAAAGGAGTATCTGACATTAAGTCAAATACTCCTTTTATAATTTTATACACCTAAAATTCTTTCCATATCTTTAACGATATTCTCTGTTTTTTCCTCAACCTCTTTAAAATTTTCACCAACGGAGGTTACGTATATCTTTATTTTGGGTTCTGTGCCAGAAGGTCTTACAATAGCACTCGATCCATCTTCTAATTCGTATGAAATAACATTTGATTTTGGTAAATTGATCGTATTTATAGTACCAGTCTTTTTATCTATAGATTTAGATTCTATATAATCATTTATTTTGTTTACTTTCATTGAAGATATGCTTATAAGAGGTTCTCTTCTTAGAGATTCCATTATCTCTTGCATCTTTTCCATACCTGCAGAACCCTCAAAATTATAGCTAAGCGTTGTATTTTTATAGAATCCATACTTTTCGTATAATTCATTAATGACATCTGAAAGCGTTTTCCCCTGCTTTCTGTAATATTCAGCCATTTCACAAATCATCATAGAAGCAACTACCGCATCTTTATCTCTTACGTAAGTACCAATAAGATATCCATAACTTTCTTCGAAACCAAAAACAAATCTGTCCTCTTCGCCTTTTTTCTCAAGATTTAATATCTGTTCACCAATATATTTAAACCCAGTTAGAACATCTCTTAGCTCACATCCATACGCATTTGCAATAACATCAACCATCTTACTTGAAACAATAGTTTTAACTGCCACAGGATTATTAGGAAGTATATTTAAAGATTTTCTGCTTGATAAAATATAGTTAAGTAGTATAATTCCAACTTCATTTCCACTTAATAGTCTATAAGAATTATTTTCTTTCACAGCAATACCAACTCTATCACTATCTGGATCTGTTGCTAAAACTAAATCTGCATCTACATCCTTTGCTAAATCTAATGCCAGAGATAATGCCTCCTTAAACTCAGGGTTCGGATAAGTACAAGTTGGAAAATTACCATCTGGATATTCTTGCTCCTTAACTACTCTGACATTTTTTATACCAATATTGTCTAAGACTTTCCTAACAAGCTTATTTCCTGCGCCATTTAGTGGAGTGTATACTACCTTCAGCTCAGATCCCTTGCATACATCCTTATTTATGCTTTGTGATATAACATTATCTAAATAACTCTTATAAAGATCTTCATCTATATATACAATTTTTCCGTTTTGTAGCCCCTCATCAAAATTAATGGTTTTAACATCGGAAAAAATATCTACTTTCTGAATGTTATCATAAACACTGTTTGCTGTATTATCAGTCATCTGACATCCATCAGCACCATAACATTTATATCCATTATATTTTGCAGGATTATGGCTTGCAGTAATCATTATACCAGCTTTGCAATTTAAGTTTCTTACTGAGAAAGATAAAACAGGTGTTGGCTGTAACTCTTTGGTAATATATGCCTTTATCCCATTTGCAGCAAGAACACATGCTGCCTCTTTTGCAAATAAGTCTGACTTATTTCTTGAATCGTACGCTATTGCAACACTAGGCTCTTTATGATTCTCATTTAAATAATCCGCTAAACCTTGTGTAGTTTTTCTAACAGTATATATATTCATTCGATTTGTACCAGCACCAATAATTCCTCTTAATCCTGCGGTACCAAACTCTAAATCTTTATAAAATCTTTCATAAATCTCACTATCATCATTATAAATATTCTTTAATTCAGATAGAATATCAGCATCTTTAACACTCTGAACCCAAAGGTTATATAATTCATTATACGACAAGTAAATCATCCTTCCAGATTACATTAATAATAATTTTAGTTTACCATATTTATACTGCGTTTTCAATTATAACTAAAATACCATTTATTATAAAATAACTGATACTTAGATACAATATGACTTTTTAATATAAAATTACAAACATTTATACAAATATAACACATAGATTATTGTTCCAATTAAATTTTTTAATATTATAACTTAAAAATTGTATAAATTAATAGTGAAAACAAATAATAATTTTGGAAAAGAAACAAATAAAATTCAGGTTAAATAATAAACCTAAATCTAAACAAAGATTAACTACAAATTTCTATTAAATATCCATTCTAAATTTTAAGAATGGCAATAAGCCTTTTGGTCAGAAATACACAAGACAATTAAAATTATTGTAAAGGATGATAATATGAAAGCCACTGGAATTGTTAGAAGAATTGACGACTTAGGTCGTGTTGTTATACCAAAAGAAATTAGAAGAACATTAAGAATCCGTGAAGGAGACCCCCTTGAAATTTACACCGATACCGATGGAGAAGTTATATTTAAAAAATATTCACCTATAGGTGAAATGTCACAGTTTGCATCGGAATATGCTGATGTTCTTGCTAGAGTTTCAACTCTTCCAACCTTAATATGTGATAGAGACCACATAGTAGCAGTTGCGGGTGTATCTAAAAAGGAATTTATGGAACGAAGAATTACACCTACCCTAGAAGATATTATGGAAGAACGAAGAAGCTTTGTAACTAGCAAAGAAAATAGAAATTATTTATATCCAATTGAAGGTATAGAAAGACCCGCAGTAATCGCTTATCCAATTATTGCTTCTGGAGATGTAACAGGTGCTGTAATTATGTTATCAGATAGTTCATCTAACTCCTTCCCAACTGATACAGAAGTTAAATTAGCACAAACAGCTGCAGCATTTCTTGGTAAACAAATGGAAGAATAGTTTATATAATAAAAAGCAGTGACTACTTAAAATAAAAATTATAGTCACTGCCTTTTATTATTACCTTTTTGTATAAACATTTATATAATGAAATATTTTATTATTAGTAAATCGAGATAGCAGCTAAAATCACTCCGCCTAACATTAGTAGTGCACATACACATGCAACTATTCTAATAAATATACTTCTTTTAGGAAAAGTTGGCTTATATTTATTTTTGGACATTGTAACACATCTCCTTTTTTTCTCAATCAAAACAATAACACAGTTCCCCATGTTAACAAAAAACTTTACTATAAATTTATTTTTCTGGGCTCTACTTTCTCTCTATAAAAACTAATAAAATCTTTATTTCCTATTCTTTTATCAAAACTTAAATCTATATCTATAACATTATTTATCTTTAAAGGCGGGCCAGAAAATACATAAATTAAGTCCGATAGCATTAAAGCCTCATATATACTATGAGTTATTAAAATAATTAATTTATCTTCCTGTTTTTCTTTTATTAATTTTATTATACTATCTTTTATATCTGAATCTAACCCCTTTAACGGCTCATCCATTATAAGAATGTTTGATTTATATACAAGTGCCCGTGCTATTGATACTCTTCTACGCATCCCCCCACTTAGTTCATTCGGTTTCTTATCTTTAAACTCTAGTAAATTAACACACCTTAGTATATCCCTTGCAATACTTAATTTATTCTCACCTGATATAACAGCTGTTACATTCTGTTCTGCTGTTATCCATGGTATTAATCTATCTTCCTGAAAAACAAAAGATATATCCTTTTCATTTACTCCTATTACTTTTCCACTGTCTGGATTTATTAA
>CAKSUE010000073.1 GCA_934501135.1 uncultured Eubacteriales bacterium
TCCCCCTACTATAAATAACTTATTTTAATATTTTAACATAGAGTCTAATGCCTAGCAAAGAATAAATATAACAATATTAAAATAAAGTTTCGCTAAAAGTGTTTTATAATAGTACTTTCAGCGAAACCGCTTTAATAAATAATAAATTTAAAATATATGTACTCTATCCTCAGGTGCAATATACATATCATCATCAGGAGTTATTTCTCTGTCGTCCTTCTTCATAGCTTCATAGAATTCATCCATATTACTGAACGTTTCATTCACCCTTGCAACACTAGGTGGATGCAAGCCATCATCAGCGCTCAAAAATTCATTAAACTCCTTATGGGACATAATAAAGAATAAATCGCTAGTATCTATTCCATGTTCCTTTCCATATTCCATCATTATCTCACACGCACATAAGTCTGCAAAAGCCTCCCTGGCTCCTATCAATACCACATTATATTCCTTTTCTAAGTGCTCTTTAAGTTTTTCTCTTTTATCTATAATAACTTTCCTTTCGTCTTCTGCAATTATGCCTAACTCTCCACTTCTCGAAGTTTCAATTTTGTCATCTGTGTCAAATAAATTATCAACATAATGACCTATTTCGTGTGCTATAGTTTCTGAAATCAATATTTTTGATGCTTGTTCAGAAGTATATTTTGCATTTTCCAACGATGCATACAAATTGGAATTACTTATATATTCAGACAGCAAATTTATAGAAAAAATAATATTCCCTTCTTGATTAGGCGAAATACGTAACGCAGCTTGTCCTGTAACAAAAGCTTTAGAGGTATATTTTAAATTATACATATCGTTAATCGGAAGTAAGTAATATTTTATACAATTAGCAACAGGGTTAGGTATGCTATCCATAGCTTCTCTTAAATCATGAAACCTTTTAGCATTTACTTTTACATTGTTCAAGAAGTCATCAGCATCATAATCCGTATTGCAAAGCTTAAAGCTTTCTGGAACATAATCCTCCCAATTCTCATCTTTTGACTCATTATAAGAAAGATTTGTCTTTAAATTTTCTATAAGTTTAGTTTTTGTTTCCTCGGAAAAATTCTCTGAACTTTGAATTTTTTTTATATACAATTTTTTAACTTCTTCAAAAAGCTCTTTAGATTTTTCAAATTCTTCGGCAGCCCTTGGATCCTCTTCTATCATTCCTTCTAATATAGCTTCATAATATCCAGGACCTACTTGTGCGGCTATCACACAATTTGTTTTTGCGAAACTTTTTTCAGGTCTAGAAACTTTCAACACTATATGTTCTAAGCCCATTTTTAAAATCGGTATAGCGCCATCTTCAAGAAGTCTATCCAGATTATCTTCTCTGTCATATCTATTGTATACCTCTTCGCTTACCACTCCTTTTTCCAAGAAAAATCTTCTCATCTCCCCTTTATTAGTTACTTCATTTTTCCATTCACTTAATTTTGGAGAACAACAACTCTCTCCAAAAGATTCAAGTCCCTGTAGTATAATTTCACCATAAAAATTTAATTCTTCCATTACACGTAAAGCGCTTTCTTTATCTTGAATGGTATATATAAGCTTCAATGCATCCTTTTTTTCTTTGCATACGCTTGCTCGTCGGATAATTCACTGCTGTCTAAAAACAGATATTTCGAAATTGGATCAACAAGCCCTTTTTCAGTTATCATTTTTAAGCATAATTTTAAGGATTCTATATTTTCTTTAGAAAAGAGTCCACACATTGTTTTAAATAATTCATCAGATACCATGGATTTTCCACAGCCTTTGAATGCCCTGTCCATAATTCCTTCTAAAACATCTACAGTAACGTTATCGTCATTAGTAATATTATAATAATACTCGCCATCATCGCCACGATAATAATTGGAGCAAACAAACCGGTAGTAAACAGAAACAATATCCTCACAAATATTCGATGCCATAGCACCATATGTAAGATCTAATTCATCTTGTAATTTATTTATTACTTCTAAAGCACTATCTTTATCATCAATAGTATCTATAAGATCAAAATAAGGTTTTAAAAATTCTTTGTTTTCTTCTTCCGACATTAATTTTGACTTTTTACATGACATATAAAAAGCTACTACTTTTCCAAAATTAGAATTTTTATCTAAAGTTCCGTCATTATATTTTACAACGCCCTTTTCTAAAACCTCAAATATACTTCTAGCTGCATCTTCGCTATTCCTTATACCCGAAAATTCATTGTCCATACCTTCGTATAAACTCTTCATTTCATGATAATAATCTGTTGCTGAAACATTCGTAAAACAACTTACAAACAAACACAAACTCAGCAATCCTGCAATAATCCTCTTTAGATTCAAATTAACCATCCTTTTCATTAATATTTTAGTTGAGCATATTTATTTTACATTACCACGATCCAACGTATGTTAATAATGTATTAATATATTATCAATTTGCGTTATTGCGTTAATATATAACAAAAAAATATGTGCTCAATCTTTATTTTTTAGATTAAGCACATATCTCAAATCATTCATAAATTCAGTTTTCCGGTTTTTTAAACCCATGCATAAAACCATCAAGGTCTACACTGCTGATGTCTCCAGCAACCACTTTATCTTCTATAACCACTATATTAGCTCTTACACCTTCTGAATACCCCGGATAATTCGTAATTTCATATGAAAATCTTCTACAAGCCTTACCCATATATTTCTTTAAATCTAATCCCTGATCCTTTTGAATTTGATTATACTTCTCGTAAACATCATTAAATACAGTAGGAATCTTAATATCACAAATTTCTATGGGTTCAGGATTAACTTGCCATCCGTAACTTTTCAAAAATTCTACTCTTTGTTCATTATTAGATGCATCAATAGAATATTTTTTAGATGAAGAAACCGCAAATGATTGTGAAATATTAGTATTTAAGTTGGAAAACGCGAATAAAGCAATCATTAAAAATGCCGTAGCAAAAATCATTATTTTCTTTTTTGAAATATGTACCGACAAAACAAACATAATATTCCATTCCTTTCAGCATAAAAAGTACGCCATATAATTACTATATGCCTATTTTCTTAAGTCCTCAAAGTAAATATATGCTTGTTTCGGGCAATTAATTCCAATTATGAAAATATTGATATATATCCTTGAATTAAAATAAATAGTATTAATAGTGGAAGTACAAATTTAAAATATAATTGTAATCTTCTTGGGAACTTAATTCCTTTTCCAAGATTAGCTTCCTCAATAAAGTTGTCATATCCCCAACCAAGTTTAGTGGTGCAAAATAAAACATATATCAAACCACCTATAGGAAGAATATTGTTGCTTACAAGAAAATCCTCAAAATCTAAAATAGTAGAACCGCTCCCAAGAGGTTGTATAAAGCTTAATATATTTGAACCCAAAGCACAAGGCAACGCCAAAATAATTAACGCTATCATATTCATTATAACGCTCTTTTTTCTAGTCCACTTAAATAAATCTATTCCAAAAGCTACAATATTTTCAAATACCGCTATTATAGTAGACATAACAGCAAAGAACATAAACACAAAGAATAACGATCCCCAAACTCTTCCAGCAACCATTTCGTTAAAGATATTTGGAAGGGTAACAAATACAAGTTTAGGGCCAGATGTAACATCTACGCCAAACGATGAACATGCAGGGAAAATTATTAATCCTGCTATTAACGCTACCATTGTATCTAAAATAGTAATATTTAAGGCCTCTCCTGTAAGGCTTCTCTCTTTTTTAAGATAGCTACCAAAAATCGCCATATTGCCCATGCCTATACTCAAAGTAAAAAATGCCTGTGCCATAGCCTCAGAAGCAACACTAAATATTCCTCGTTCCTTAATTGCTCCGAAATCGGGTTTAAGGTAAAATTCAAGGCCACTTGAAGCTCCTTCAAGCATAATTGATCGTACAGCCAAAACAATCATTATAATAAACAGCGTGGACATCATGATTTTTGTAATCTTCTCAACGCCATTTTCAAGCCCCAATAAACAAACCGCAAAACCTATAGCTGTTGCAACAATCATCCATAACACAGATTGAAAAGGGTCTGCAAGTATCGCTGAGAACATACTGTTAACCTGTTCAGGGCTCGCGCCTTCAAAATCTCCTTTTGCAATAGAAACAAGATAATTTAAAACCCATCCGCCAATTGTGGTATAAAACATCATAAGTAAATAGTTTCCCATCATAGCGATCTTACCAAAATGATGCCACTTTGTTCCTTTGGGTTCTAGAACTTTAAATGATGTCGCAACACTTCTCTGGCTAGCTCTACCCACAGAAAATTCCATAACCATTATAGGAATTCCGAATAATAGTAAAAATAAAAGATAGATTAACACAAAAGCGGCTCCGCCATTTTCACCTACAATATAAGGAAATCTCCATACATTACCAAGACCTATAGCGCAACCTGCTGCTAAAAGTATAAACCCTAATCTTGACGACAACCTTTCCCTTTTTTCTTCCAACAATATCACCTCTTAAACATTAATATTAAAACATATAACAATCTATTTAAAATGTTATACCATCTAACTATAGCTATGATAAATAATACTATAAATCTTCTTTTAAAGTTAGAAAAGATAAATGAGTATAAAAATAATCGTCCCTCCTGGACAAAGAGAAACGACTATCTTTAAAAAAAAGGTAAAAATAATGAAAAACTGATATGAAAAACATATCATCTACATTATATACGATATTGTTAAATTTGTAAAGATAAATTATGAAAAATTTTCTAAACAATTTTGCCTGCAAACATCAACACATTTCCCACAACCTGTACATTTTTCTGGATCTACCTTAGCAACAAAGTTCTCTATTGCCACAGCATTATTTTCACATACTTTTGCACATTTCATACAGCCTATACATCCTACACTGCAAACTTTTCTTGTTTTAGCACCCTTATCACAATTCGAACACTTAACAACAGCTTGTTTTTTCAAGGGTACAGTCTCTATTAGTCCTTTAGGACATACCTCTGTGCACATAGAACACCCAACGCATTTTTGAGGATCAATAACCGCAACTCCGTTACAAATTGTTATAGCACCATATTTGCAAGCCTTTAAGCAATCGCCAAAACCCATGCATCCATAAGAGCAGCTTCCCGGCCCTGAATATAGCTGATTTGCTGCTAAACATGATCCTACAC
>CAKSUE010000074.1 GCA_934501135.1 uncultured Eubacteriales bacterium
TGGGGAACCAGAATATCTTCCATTTTTCCCTGCTTTTTGAGAAGAGTGTAGGTGCCCAAGGGCAACATAGTCGAAATCAGAAAAAACTTCTGCACTAACTTCATCACTTCCTCCAACTTGAAGTGAGGTTTGTGATTTATCACAAGTACAACCTGTAACAAATGCATGTGTTACAAGTATATTGAATCGGTTCTTATTTATATTAGGTTTTAAAGAATCAAGAATATGTCTGTATGCATCTTCAATAGAATTAACATTTTCATTTTTTAAGAAAGATCGTGCTGTTTGTAAATTGAAATATGGCAATAAAAATATGCTTACATGTTCACCGTTAAGATTTAGTTCTACAGGTGAGAAAATGTCTGATATATTTGTTGCAATATATATACCATTTTGCCTTAATATATCTGAGGCTAAACATATTCTTTCTGGACTGTCATGATTACCCGATATTATACAAATAGGAATATGTAAATCATTGCTTACCTTTGTTAAAATCTTGTTGAAAAGATTTATAGCGAATATGGGAGCTATATATTTGTCGAAAATATCTCCCGAAATAATTACTAAATCTGGTTTCGCTTCAATTAAAGTAGGAAAAAATATTTTGTCAATAAAATGAGTCTGATCTTCTACTAAGGAATGTCCATATATTGATTTTCCGAGATGCCAGTCTGATGTATGCAAAATTTTTATGGACATAATGTTATCCTAGTCTTTAAGAAGTATAAATAATTCAATGTGTATACCTCCATTGTTTTATTTTGACCTTTTAAAGAAAAATCCTTTACGAGGAAGTTCTTCAACTGGAATTACGGAGCTAAACACGGAATAATATTTAGCTACTATTTTTTTATCTATATGAGTGCATCCGAAGAACCACTTTTCAAATTTTATTTCTTTTGCAATAGAATCAAAAAAAGCTTCCAAAGGGTTAATTGTAAAATGATTTCTATCTAGCATCTTGCTTATAAAAGCAGGCGGTTCATGAGTTATTATATAATCTACACATCTGTTATTAGAATCTAAAACATTTACAGATTCCTTCATTTCAGAAATACTAGGCATTTCTTGTGGCCACCATGTGCCCATATCTATTCTAAAATCTTTATCAGGACTTTCTCCTCCGCCAAATGTAAATATCTTTTTGTTTTCTATTGTGTATATATGGCCTCTTAGCATATGGTAGAGATTTCCTGTTATATGTCTTATTTTAGATCCAAATGCATCTATAATTTCATATTTTTCAAGACAATCAAAGTTTTCGTGCTTTCCATCAACAAAAAATATATTATATTTATGCTTTCCAAGAGAATTTAATATTCTGTATTCTTTTTCATTGTTCTCCCAAATAAATCCAAAATCTCCACATATTACAAGATTATCCCCGGTTTTGAGTTTTTTAATTAAAGGATCGTCAAAGCGTTTAAAATCTCCATGTGTGTCTCCTGTTATATAAATCATAAATTTAATTGTCCCTCCTATATGTAAGTATATAAAAATCTATACTAAAGAGTACATTTATCAAATATTATATCACATATTGTAAATTAAAAATACAATTAAGCATATATTTTTTTGAGTAATTAGTATATGTTATCTGAAAGATTAATATGTTTATTTTTGTATTTACAATATAATAAATTTAATGGCTATTAATGGTTGTTTTTAAATATGATATATTGTAAAATATATTAATCTGATTAAAGTATAATAACATGTTAGGGGAAAGATTTTAATGAAAAAGAGAATTATATGTTCTTTTATTACTGGTTTATCTATTTTTATGATTTTTAGCAATGTAATTGCTCAGGCGGTAACGTTTAATATAGATTTTGAAACGGATTCAGAATCAATTTCTTTGGTTAATTTGGATATGGATACAGTAGTATATGAAAAGAATCCACATCAAAGAAGAGGACCGGCTTCAGTAACAAAAATTATGACTTATATTATAACAGTAGAAAATGTTCCAGATTTAGAAGGGACAGTTGTTAATGTTAAGGATGAAACACTAGATTCACTTCTTGGAACAGGTAGTTCGTTATCTGGCATTCAAAAAGGAGATAGATTAACTGTATATCAACTTTTACATTGTTTAATGATTCCTTCAGGAAACGATGCTGCATTAGTTCTTGCAGATTATGTAGGTGGAGGAGATGTCTCAAAATTTGTAGATTTAATGAATCAAAAAGCTGTAGAACTTGGTTGTAATAATACCCATTTTATGAATCCACATGGTTTACCAGAACGTAATCATTATACAACATCAAGTGATATGGCAAAGATAGCAAGATATGCTATGACATTACCCCATTTTTCAGAAATAACAAATCAAGTGGTGTCTACAATAATAGGTGAAGATAGACCATTAGTTACAACCAATAAATTAATAGATAAGGTAAGGGGAGGAGACTACTACTATAAATATGCAAAGGGAATAAAAACGGGTCATGCTGATGAAACTACAGGATATTGCTTGGTATCAACTGCTGTTAGTGATGGATATACATATTTATGTGTTGCATTAGGCTCTCCTGATGAAGGTGGGGCTGAAGTAGATTCAAAGAATTTATATAGATGGGCTTTTAATTCTCTTGAAATAAAACAAGTGATGAATTCAGACACACCAATTGGTGAAGTTAAAGTTAATTATGCGTGGAATAAAGATAGTATGATGCTTACAGCACAAGGAAGTTTATCGACAATTCTCCCAGTAAGCGTTTCTAGTTCAAGCATTGAGGTTGTGACCAATATCCCAGATAGCGTAAATGCTCCAATTGTAGCAGGTCAAAAAATAGGAACAGCAACATTGAAATATGCTAATCAAGATTTAGAAACTGTTGATCTTTTAGCAAGTGAAGATGTTCCAATAAACTATTTTGTGTTTTTCATAGATATGGTTACTGCTTTAGCTACATCAAAATGGTTTATAGCATGTATAATAATAGTAATTGTTCTTCTTACATTTTATATATTGCTAACAACTCGCTATAATAAAAACAAAAAAATAAAAAGACAAAATGAAATTTCAAGAAAATACCAAAGACGTAGATAGAAAGTAACCAAATTCGCCTTAATGTATATACTATAATATTACATTTTATAAGAGGCGATTTATATGGTTAGGAGGTTAGTTAGACATAAGCCCAAAATAAAGAAGAAGAAAATAATCGTATTTATCGTAATAATAATTACTCTATTAGTTATAATAGATATACAAGTACGTCCACTTGTAAAATCGGTAGCGGAAAACCAAGCTAAATTAAGTGCTGCAAGTACAATAAATAGTGAAGTTGTGGCGGAACTATCTAGCAAGTCTGACTATTATACAGATTTGATTTCAGTAAAAACAGATAGTAGTGGAAAAGTATTGGCAGTTACAACGGATTCACAAAAGGTAAATATGTTAAGGTCTTCTGTAGCATCAAATATACAAAAAAAGATGCCAACAACAAAACCATTAAGAGTGGGAGTCCCACTGGGAACTTTGACAGGTATTGAACTATTAATGGGAAGAGGTCCATTAATAAATATGAAGATTTCGATTCCTGGCAATATATCAACAGAAATAAAAAGTGATTTTGCTCAAGCGGGCATAAACCAAACTAAACACCAAATATACATATTTATAGAAGCACAGGTTTATGCGTTTATTCCGGGGTATCCGGTTACAACGGCGGTGAGTACTAATATTTTAATTTCAGAGACTGTTATAGTAGGAGAAGTTCCAAATGTCTATGCAGATATTGGTGCATCGAGTGCTGCTGCATTATCGGGCTTATCTCAGATAAGTTCGAATTAGGTATTTAGCCTATAAAATGAACCATCCTATAAGGGTGGTTTTTTGTTGAGTTACATATATTATTGATAAAAATTTAATTAATATATAATAAAAATGTATAAAATATGAAAGTTGAGGCTGTTATGGAACTACAAAATGCATTGCTTGAAGCGGAAAAATTGAGAGAAAAAATAATTTATCACAATAAAAAGTATTATGAGGATGATTCACCTGAAATTGATGATTTTGAATATGATGCGTTAATTAGAAAGCTAGAGGAACTTGAAAGCGAACACCCAGAAATAATAACAGAAGATTCACCAACACAAAAAATAGGTGGAAGTGCATCTGCAAAATTTTCTCCTGTTATACATGAGGTGAGAATGGAGAGTCTTCATGATGTTTTTTCTAGTGATGAGTTACTTGATTTTGATAGAAAAGTTAGAGAGGTAATTGAATCACCTGTATATGTAGTAGAACCAAAGTTTGATGGTTTATCTGTAAGTGTGGAGTATAAGGATGGGCTGTTATTTAGGGGTTCTACAAGAGGAGACGGAGATGTTGGTGAAGATATCACAGATAATTTAAAGACGATAAAAACCTTGCCAAGAAGACTTAAACAAAAAATTCCATTTATTGAAGTAAGAGGCGAGGTTTATATGTCGAATAAAAGTTTTATGGATTTAGTTGAAAGACAGGAGCTAAATGGAGAAAAGCCTGCCAAAAACCCAAGAAATGCAGCTGCTGGTGCACTAAGACAAAAAGATTCAAAAGTAACAGCCTCTAGAAATTTAGATGTATTTATGTTTAACATTCAAAGAATAGACGGAAAAGTATTAAGTAATCATAAAGATTCTTTAGATTATTTGAGAGAACTTGGGTTTAGTGTTTCGCCTTTCTATAATGCATATAGTGATATAAATGATGTTATTAATGAAATTAATTGCATTGGAGAAATAAAAAATACGCTTCCATTTCAGATAGATGGTGCAGTTATAAAAGTAAATTCTTTTTCAGACAGAAGTATTCTGGGAAGTACCTCTAAATTTCCCAAATGGGCAGAAGCTTTTAAGTATCCTCCAGAGGAAAAATGCAGTAAATTATTAGATATTGAAGTAAATGTAGGAAGAACTGGCGTACTTACTCCAACAGGGCTGTTTGAACCAATTTTACTTGCAGGGACAACTGTTAGCAGGGCAACGCTTCATAATGAAGATTTTATTAATGAAAAAGGAATATCTATAGGGGATACAGTACTCCTTAGAAAAGCAGGTGAAATAATACCAGAGGTTGTTGCAGTTAAAGAGCATAACGAAAATAATGAAATATATAAA
>CAKSUE010000075.1 GCA_934501135.1 uncultured Eubacteriales bacterium
TAGTATCTCTTCAGTTTCAACATTTAAACTAGGAAACTCAACCCTATTTTCTTCATATACAGAACAAACCATTGGGGTATGGAATCCTATTCTTGCAGCATCCTCTCCATATGGTTCCTCTAAATGTTCAGGACTAGAAGACTGAGTATCAAAATCTGATTTTACAGTTTCTTCATCTGAAAAACTAATATCTATATCTTTAGAACTCATTCTCTCATCCGTATCACATATCTCTTTAAAGGATCCTTGGCTAGGCGTTTGAACATCAGAGCTTAATTTCTCTCCTTTACTATATAACGTCTCTTCAGTTCCAATATTTAAAACAGGAAATTCAATTTCTTCGTCTTTATATACATGACAAATTGTTGGGGTTTGTAATCCTATTCCTAAAGTACTTTTTCCTTTTATAGGCGTTGCTGGAGTAAAACATCGATTCACACTTATTTCTTTTGGTAAAAGTTTATATGATAATGTTCTTGCCTTGTATGTACCATACATTACAGCGCCAGCATCATTGTACCTATTTTTAATCTTTGCCTCAGGAGATTTGTTAGCAGATACTATTGCAATTTTAGGATCAACTACCTTCACAAATTCAGGACTTGACGAATAAGAACTTCCATGATGAGGAACAACTACCGCATCAGCTTTTAACAACTCCTTATATTTTTCTACTAATTTTTTTTCTGCTTTTTCTCCTATATCTCCGGTAAACAGAAAACTTTTTTCATCGCATACCATCTTACACACAATTGAATTATTATTAAAGCCTAAAGAATTCATATTATCCAGACCTAAAAAATTTAATTGCACACATCCAAAGTCTATAACTTCATCAATATTTGGCTCTTTAAATTCAATTCCTTTTTCATTCAGTTTTTCAATCAACTGCCTATAAACCGCAGTATAACAACCTTCTTTTTTCATCATAAATTGTTTAACCTTATACTCATCTAATATACTATTAATTCCACCTATGTGATCAGCATGAGGATGTGTTACTATGATTAAATCAAAAATCTTTATTTCTCTATCTTTTAAATACTTGTTAATATACTTAAAATCCTCTCTTTTCCCTCCGTCTATCAAAATGTTTTTACCAGCACACTGTATAAGAGCTGAACTTCCATGTCCAGTTCTAAAGACAATGACTTCTGCTGGTAATGGTGTTCCACATAAAGTTTCATCATTTGCACTTACTTTAAATAAGTTTAATGACAATCCACAGGCAGATATCGTAGTAATAATAAAAGCAAGAAATAAGGTTCTTTTTTTCATTTTACCTCTCCTTAAATCACTTTCTAGCTGTATCACTCAATTGTGATTATACCATACTCAGCTAAAAAGTCAAACGGATAAACGGAGATATTTCTGTCGCGCTTTAACGTATTTATGTGCAATATTAATAAAATGTATGGAAATGCTCCATACATTCTACTTTAACTAATCTACAACCATTTCATTCCACTCGTAGGGTAAATCTATGTGTTTAGTTCCTATATAAACATGGTGTTCGTCACTATAGTAAGCTTCACTATATTTTGAAGGTATCAATAAATTGGTATCTCCCAAATATAAATACTTTATCATATCTTTATTAAAAAAATCCCACATATCAACCATACTTCTCATAAGGTCATGGCCACTTTTAAATTCACCTTTTTCATCAAAATACGCTTTTTTTACTACTTCAGGTGCCATCCTTTTCATATCTTCTACTGTTGCATCACTACCTTCTTTCGGGAAAAATACTTCTCGTCTTACTCTACTTAATGCTGTTAACCATCTTTGATCTATAGCAGTATTCATTATAAATATTTTATAGATATCGTCATTCTCATTAAAAACAGAAGATTCTGCTTTATATCCATACACAGCAACAGACGCCCACAGCCGTTCTCTGTGAATTTCTCCGCTTTTATTTTTATGTACGACAATAATTGAAGTTAGAATTGTAGACATTTGTTGGTTATATTTTTTTCCGTTATCTTCAAACTCAAATATAATAGAAGCAGGCTCAACCAAAGTTTCTTCTATCTTAACATAACCATGTTCATCGTCTTCATTCTCTTCATCAGGACTTAGTAAAATATCTATATTCCTCGCAGTTTCATTTACAATTTTTTGCATGTTAGATATCTCTTCTTTAGTAAAAGCTTCTTCTTTAACAATTGATATATTAGAAGCATTGCTATTTATTTCTTTAAGTTTTTCAATAAGATAAGCCTGTGCGCCTGTGTATGGCTTTGTATTATAACTTAGTAACTTACCTCCGAAAACATCTGCTGTATTTTCATCCAAAGGTTCAATGTATTCCTTTGTGGAAAAGAAATATAAGTGCTTACCTTCATCTTTAGAATAGGCATAAAATGAAGCTTCTGCAGGATAAATATAACTTGTTAATGTCCAATTAATATTAGACTCTACCTCATAGCCATAAGGCACAAATGTCCTTAATACCTGTAAATCATCTGCTTTATCCTTTACAGGCACTTCATCAAAAACTAAAGCTGAGCCTTCTTTTATAGATTTCACAATAGAATCTATTTCAATATCTTTAATATCAGATTGTCTAGCGTTAAATAACCCTATTATTCCCATAAATATAGCAATAACAGAGATAAGTATTATGATTTTATATCCTTTTTCTCCCATAACTCAATACCTTTCTCATCGCTCATCACTTTCCTAAATACTCAAACCTTTTAACAGTTCTGCCATCCTTTGTAACTGTCCCTATAAACATAGACATAGGACGAACCCAAATTTTACTCGGGTTATTAGCTTGATTATATATAACCATTTTTTCTTTAGTTTCGGTGTGTAAACCAACTCCAACTACATTATATATATTACCTTTAAAATGTCTATAAGACCCTAATTTAATATTTTCAGAATCTTTAACATGTATCCAATTATTTTTAACAGGCAGATCATTATTATTGTTATCTTCAAAATCAGATAACAACAAAACTCTAGCAAACTTTCCTGGTATATCTATATTCAACTTACCATTATCTGCATGAAAAATCTCATTGTTATTAACTAAATCTACAGCGCCCCTTGCACTAACATTGATGTCCGTTTTAAAATTTTCATCACTAAGGTTTAGGGCAACAAATATAACCTGTTCCTCAAAATTTCTTTTATATATCAATTGTTCATTTCTAACAAGCACTTGACTATACTCACCAAAATGTAGTGCTTTTAAAGATAATTTAATTTTAGAAAGTTTTTTAATATGTTCATATAAACTATAATCAGGATTTTCCAGATTATTTATATCTAAACAAGGTCTTAGTGGCTTATCGGATCCGTTTTCTTTTTTTCCTTTAATTCCCCACTCACTTCCATAATATATAGCCGGTACACCAGGCATTGTGTATAAAAGGGTATAAACATTCTTTATGTCTCTATAATCCCTTAAATTTTCAGAAATTCTATTCACATCGTGATTATCTACAAAGTTATAGGTGCAAATATCTTTATAAATTCCACCATTTCCAAATTGTCTGTTTAAAGAATAGGCAATTTCAAAATAGTTTTTATCGTTATGCGACGAATATATTCCCTTAAAGCACTCATAGTTTGTTGTTGAATCTAACATATCTTTATTGGCCCATCTAAAGTACTCACCATGGATAACCTCGCCCATCAGCCAGAAATCATTTCTTTTGTGTTTTATAAATTTTCTTACAGTCTTTATGAACTCAGTATCTAAACAATAAGCAACATCAAACCTTATTCCATCTATATTAAATTGATCCATCCACATCCCTATAGCGCCAAGAATATGATCTACAACATCTTTATTTTTTAAATTCAATTTTACTAGATTATAATACCCCTCCCAGGCTTCATATGTGAAAGGATCTCCCATTGGGCTACCATAATTAAAATTTACATTTTCAAACCACGAAACATATTTTGAGTTTCTTCCATTTTGAATAAGATCCTTAAACGCCCAAAAATCTCTTCCAACATGATTAAAAACTCCGTCTACAATTACGCGAATAGAATTTTTATGCAATTCATCAACTAATTCTTTAAATAAGTTGTTATCTCCTAACCTTTTATCGATATTATAGTAATCTTTTGTATCATAACCATGCTCAGAAGATTCAAATAATGGCCCAAAATTAATAGCCGTTACATTCATATCTTTAAGATGAGGAATCCAATCTTTTACTTTATTTAATCTATTATAGATTCTATCCTCATTGTTAAATTGAGGTGCCCCACAAAACCCAAGAGGATATATATGATAAAAAACCGATTTATTTACCCAATCTGGCATAAAATCCACTCCAAATCACCTTAATATCAAGACTTTTTAAGATATAGCTACATCTGCTTCAAGAGGAATAACGCAAATATAACTTTGCCCTGGCATCATCACAAGATCATTCCCATCGGTTGTCGAATACTTTATAGGGTCTTTTGCCGATGCTTTTGACCATTTAATATCAATTACTTTTCCTCTACTAATATATTGCCCTTTTCCTTTTCCAATTATTTCAATAGCCTTTAAATCGTTTTCATGATTAATAGTAGTTACATCTGCTCTTATAATGATAATATTTTGTTTTGAGTTTTGAACTTTTTTATTGTCATCCATTTGTGGTTCATCAAATTGGTACACCATATAGGTTTCTTTTTCGTTGTTATATTTAAATACTGTTGACTTATAATAAGAGTATATAACCTCTACATTTTGAGCAATAGAACCAGACTTAACTTGCGAATCTGTTTCAGAAAAAGATTGTTTAAAATTATAATCATCTTTTAACGTGCTCCTAACTCCAGCGTCCTCTATGCCTTTAATAAGTCTGTCTCCAGATGTAAGCGCACTGTGCTCATAACCCAAATTAGCTCTTCTTGTAGGATCTCTCCACATCATGTCTTCATAAGCACCTAGGCTAAACGAATCTATATCATTAGACTTTAACATTTCAGTAGCTTGAGTACTTCCACCTATATGCATATATATAGCATCTAACCCTTGAGCTATATTAATAAAATATGGTCTAGCACTTCTTACACTTCCAATTTTTTGAATGCCTTTAGGATTTTTAAATATAGCTAAAAGCCTTGTTATTCCACCCTCAACAGGAC
>CAKSUE010000076.1 GCA_934501135.1 uncultured Eubacteriales bacterium
CCAAGATTCATTGTACCGTTACAACAATTATTATTTTAATAAGAGGCCCACTGTTATTTAATATACTTAATTCACTTTATGTTTCGTTCGATAACAGCCCCCTCAACTGTGGAGCATCCTTATACCGTTATTTTATCATTATCTATTTTATTTCTGAATACTTTAATATTAAGATTTATATATTACTGAAAAAATTTAATATAACTTATAATTATGTCCGTAATTAAATTTACATTCCCTATATAAGGCAAAAATTAATGTTTTTTGATGTATTATTGAAAATAGATTTAGGGGGAATTTAAATTGACAACTAAAAACATAACTTTAAAAGCATGGTTGGAAAATAACGAAACAGTGTCAGTATATCAAGGAGAGGTTAATAGTAGATTTTTACATATCTCTCTTATCGATAACAACGGTGCGGTAAATCTGGAAAATAAGACTGTCCAATTTTATGCTAAGAAACCTGATGGTACAATAATATTTAATAATGCTGAAATTATAGACAAAAGCAATGGTATTGTAAATGTTATGCTAACATCTCAAATGAGTGCAGTTGATGGTGTTTTATCTAACTGCGAAATAAGAGTTAATGATCAAGATGGTGCAACTCTTAAATTTAAAGGTATAAACATAATCATAATAAAGACACTTCCTGATACTGAAATAGAAAGTTCATCTGAATTTACAACATTACAAGAAATCATGTTAAAAACAATTGATATGGTTAACCATCAGGCTTCGACAAATAACCCACATAAAGTTACAGCTGAACAAGTAGGAGCACTTCCAAATACCACTAAACTCCCATCAAAAGTTAGCGATTTGGAAAACGATACTGGATTTATTACAGAATATACTGAAACAGATCCCACTGTTCCTTCGTGGGCAAAGGCTGCATCTAAACCAAGTTATGATTTTTCTGAAATTAACAATAAGCCTACCACTATAGCCGGCTATGGAATAACAGATGCTATCTCGGCAGATCATACGCACGCAGAAGCTACTACAACTAAATCTGGTTTTTTAAGTAAAGGAGATAAATCAAAACTAGAAAAAATAGAAATCACAGATAATAATTATTTAAAGGTTACTTCCTTTGCAATAGGTACCAACTCAGATTTAACTGTTGCCACTGCATCATTAAGCGTAGGAAATCGCAATACTGTTTCTGCAGCTAACAGCATGTCTGTTGGATTTAACTGTACTTGCAGCGGATCTTTTGCATTATCAGCCGGACACTCAAGCACTGCATCTGGATCTAAAAGTATTGCCATTGGAGATCAATCACATGCTTCAGAAAACAATGCCATAGCAATTGGTTACCATACAACAGCTAAATCATATAATTTTGCTTGTGGAAGATATAATTCATCTTCCGCTGCGTCAACTTCAGGAACTTCTGGTGATATGTTTATAGTTGGTAATGGTTCCAGTTCTGAAGCGAAAAATGCATTTAGGGTAGCCGCTTCAGGATCAGTTTTTGCAAACTCAGAATATAATTCAACAGGAGCTGACTATGCCGAATTATTCGAATGGTCAGACTCTAATATAAATAATGATGACCGAAGAGGATTGTTTGTTACTCTTGACGGAGATAAGATTAGACTAGCAAATTCACAAGATACTTATATTCTTGGAGTAATATCTGGAAATCCATCTATAGTTGGAGATAACTTCGATGATGACTGGTGCAATAAATACTTAACTGATATTTTTGGTACGCCTATTCTTGAAAATAAGTCCTTCCCAGCTGTTACTGATGAAAATGGTAACACTATTCAAGAAGCATACGAGGATAAATGTTTTGTTTTAAATCCCTCATACGACCCAACTCAAACCTATATACCTCGTTCTAAAAGAAAGGAATGGGATATAGTTGGTCTTGTTGGTAAACTTATTATTGTTGATGATGGTACATGTGAAGTAAATAGATATTGCTATCCGTCACAAAATGGTATAGCTACCAATAGTATAAACAAAACAAATTACCGTGTTATGAAAAGAATTGATAATTCGCATATTCAAGTTTTTATAAAATAAAAAATTTTAGAACCAAGAAAGATGCATATCTATTTAAAATATGCATCTTTTTGTTTATATATAGGCATTTTTTAATCTATAACAAAAATCATTTGCAATTAAAAGACTTTAAAATCTCAAAACCCAAAAATCAACCTTATAAAATCAAAACTACCCGTCAGACGGATTGTTCTCTGCTTCGGACTTTCATCCTCAACCGGCCTAATACTTAAAATTCAGTGACAAAAAATCGTTAATTTTCATAAAATCAAAAATTATTTTTAGTTAGTAATTCTAAAAATTTGTATTGTGTTGCTTTATCGATAGTGATATACTTAAATTTGAAGTCGGAACACGTCGATCAACAGGCGCAATTCTGCCCTTTAGATCGGCGGCAGTGACGTGCAAGATTCACTTTTCCTTTTTCGGATCTTCCGCCCGTCACCGGAAGCATCTTCCTGCTCTGGCTACCAAATAAAAGGTGTTTTAATAATGAAAAAGCAGAAATCCTCGGCGTCTATCGAGAACATCTACAAGCTCGACGGACAAGTCCCGATCACCAAAGCCATCCCCTTCGGCTTGCAGCACGTTCTGGCCATGTTCGTATCGAATGTCACGCCTATCATATTGATCGCGGACGTCGCCATCTACAACGGCAAACCCTTCACCGCCATTGACACGGCGCTGCTCATTCAGGCTGCAATGCTGATCGCAGGCCTTGGCACATTCATTCAGCTCTATCCTGTCTGGCGCATCGGCTCGCGGCTGCCGGTCGTCATGGGACTGAGCTTCACCTTCCTTTCGGTCATGATGACACTGGCCGCAAGGGACTATGGCATCCTGGTTGGCGCCGTCATTGTCGGCGGCTGTATCGAGGGGCTTCTGGGTCTAACGGCAAAATACTGGCGGCGCTTCGTTAGTCCGATCGTTTCGGCCTGCGTAGTCACTACCATTGGCTTCAGCCTGTTATCCACAGGCATTACTTCCTTTGCAAGCTCTTCAGCCTTTTCCACCGGCTCGTGGCAGAATCTTCTGGTCGCTGCCATCACACTGGCAGTCTGCCTGATCTTCAATTCTCTGGCGAAGGGCTTCTGGAAACAACTGTACGTACTGTTTGGCCTGATCGTCGGCTATATTGTTTCGCTGTTTTTCGGCATGGTCGATTTTGCGTCGATGAAAAGCACCATCTCTGAGCTGGGCATCATTTCCTTCCCGCGGATATTTGCCTACACGCCCAAATTTGATATTGGTGCAATTATTTCGACAACGCTGGTCTTCCTCGTGTCAGCCGCCGAAACCATAGGCGATACCTCCGCCGTCTGCACCGGCGGCCTAGGGCGGGACATCACAGAGCGCGAGGTTTCCGGCTCTCTGGCCTGCGACGGCTTTATTTCCGCCATTTCCGGCGGCGTGTTTGGCTGCTCGCCTATCACCTCTTTCAGCCAGAATGTCGGTCTTGTCGCCATGACGAAGGTCGTCAACCGCTTCGCCATAATGTTTGGTGCATTGACGCTGATCATCGCTGGTCTGTTTCCGCCCATTGGCGCTTTTTTCTCGACGCTTCCTGACTGCGTGCTGGGCGGCTGTACGATTATTATGTTCGGCGCAATCATCGTTTCCGGCGTAACTATGCTTGGCGAATGTGGCTTTGACCAGCACAATACCCTGATAGCTGCTACGAGCTTTGCCATCGGCATAGGTGTAACGCAGGTTCCGGACTTTTTCTCCGGAATGCCGCAGATGGTTAGCGTCATTTTCGCAAACAACCCTGTCGCCGGTGTGTTTGTTGTTTCCATGATCCTCTCACTGGTCATCCCGAAGAAGGTCAAAATGCAGAACGTGGACGCACTGACCACCGAAACCATCGACTCAGAGCGCACCGATCAGACAAACTGAACAGACAAAACCGACTGCGGCTTTACTGAAAGCCGTAATCGGTTTTTTATTTCGGTCTACCGAGAAATTAGTTAAAAAGTCACTCCAGCACCTAAAATCCTGTTTCGCCACACTCGATCTGCTGAAAGACTACGTGGATATGTGCAAACAGCTGCTTGCCCTCTGGCTTTAGCTTCATGCCGCGGTTTATCTGCGGAAGCAACGTTCAGCCCAGCTCCGTTTACAGATTCTTGATCGCGCATGTTAGAGTCGGTTGGTTGTTCCGCAGTTGAGACTCCGGCATGGTGTCCAAATTTGTGCAGCATCGATTGAATACCACAAATTTCCCAGGAAAATGCCAGAAACCACGGCATTGCCCTGAAGGATAAAAAATACCCGAATTTGATATTGCATCAAATCCGGGCAATAATTTGGTGCGGATAACCAATAGAGACTTGAAGAAAGCCAGTATTAATGCGGGTTTAAGCCAACTACAATGTTTACAATGAAGGTTATCTGACACATTTCGATAAACTCTATAGACTAATATATCAAAAAAAATAAAAATATGTAAACGAAGTTGTCTTGAAAAAACTCAAGGCAATTTTTTTTATGTATAAAAAAGGAGAATTCAGAAAATGAAAATATTTTTACTGATAACTATTTTAATTTTGATTGTTATATTAGTGTATCAAGAAAAAGAAATTCGTGAACTCGAAAAGAAAACACTTGATGCATTTAGAATTGTATGTAATAGATTTAAAAAGGAGGATAAATAAATGGAACTACTAGACGACAGAGCATATCTCGAACCACCTGATAATGAGGCAAAAGCGGTTTTAAAATGTTTTTTCTGCGATGAAGATATTTATGAGGGTGATGATTATTATGTTTTAAATGGTTTTGACTGCTGCGAAGAATGTTTAAATGTTCACTTTAAATTTACTGCCGAAGCCATAGACTATGAGGCAGAAATAGCAGATTTAGAATATCACGAGCGCTGAGCCAGCGCAGGCAGTTCGCGCATAAGATTTATATGGAAATTTTAGTATATCTCACGCGAAAAAATTAATTTAATAATTGAAGGTGAAAAGAATGGAACAGAGTAAATCGGTATTTGAGACACTGTTTGAAATTAACGTAAATGACCACATTGAGAAAAAGAAAGATTTAACCTATCTTTCTTGGCCGTATGCTTGGGCCGA
>CAKSUE010000077.1 GCA_934501135.1 uncultured Eubacteriales bacterium
CAGAGACTTCCCCCGAAATACTTGCATGAACAGGTGCGCTGACAAAAGATTGCATTTCTCCCACAACATCACCTATTCTCACAATATCACCCTTTTTAACGCAGGGTTTGCATGGCGGGCCAATATGCTGACTCATAGACAACACTACTCTCTTGGCATTAGGCATTATAATAGATCTTTTACGTGCAGTGTTTTTCATATGTGGAACGCTAACCCCACCATGTGTCTTAAAAAGATTTTTAGGGAATGATAGCTTCATAAATCTCTCCCTTTCTATAAATATGTATCCTAACCAGCTTTTATTTTTTCTAGTGCCTGAATGGATATATTTAAAACAACACCTGTAACAGAACCTGTTATAAGAGCAAAAATTATAAGGACTGGCAAATAATAAACCAACGAAAAAGTTTTTGTAGTTAAAACAGCAACTATCAGCTGGGTTAAATTGTGGACTATAGCCCCAACAATTCCTATTCCAATAAGATTGAAAAATTTTTTACGTGAAATCATAAGTAGTCCAGATACAGCTGTACTTACAGCACCTGCAAAAAAGCTCATCAAAAATGCCATTAAACCTCTTGTAAGGCCAGCAAATAAAGATTTAACAACCGCAATAATTAATGCAGGTACTAACCCAAAGAACCCAGCTGTATACATTGTTACAATATTAGACAATCCAAGTTTTGCCCCCGGTGGCATAAATGGCATCGCAGGGATCATAGAATCCGCAGCCGACAAAACCACAGATAACGCACAAAGTAAAGATAACATAGTTAACTTTATTGTTTTTTGCTTAACATTATAATTAGAGAAATCACTTTTCACATATAGCACCTATAAATCTCAACCCGTTATACCGTCAATTAAAGATTCCCTTCCAGTTATTTCAATAATCAATTTCGCAGGAATACAAACCGCTATTTGGCCCGGACGCGATATCTTCCCGGTATTAACGCATACTTTATCAGGACACTCCGCCTCTGCAAAACAAATTTTTCCTTTTTCCACCAGTATCTTAGTATGGTACTCATTTTCAATAGGGATATAATACGGTTCATCTACACTATTTAAATCTATTCTGTAAATCTCATTATTATCATATTTAATAACAGCAACTGGTAAAAATTCATTTTGATTATGATTATTTACAAAAACAAATATTCCAACAAAAATCGCCACTAAAATACAAATTAAAACTAGCATTAAGTCTCTACTTCCTACTAGTTTGTATTTTTTATTTCCAATCACTAAGCTTGAACTCCTCGTTAGTTATAATAATATTATCACGAATACCGTTTGTAGCATAAATATTTTTGTTCCTGTCAATAAATATTGCCTGTGCATTATAATGTTCAAGCAAGCTAAGGCTCTTTTCTTTACCCAAAACATAGCAAGCTGTGGAAAGTAAATCTCCCATAGTTCCATTGTTACTAACAACAGAAACAGAAATTATATCTGTTTCCACAGGGTAACCTGTTTTAGGGTTTAATATATGATGATACTTAATACCATCTTTTTCAAAACATTTTTCATATGCTCCCGACGTTGAAATAAAACCCTCGTCAATTTTAACCACTGCCGCACCGTCAGACTGATCTATTCCTCTAAATGGATCTCTAATAGCAATTCTCCATGGTACCTTATTGGATTTTCTTCCATATACCCCCACGCTTCCTCCAACAGCAACAATTCCGTAATCTGCACCATTATTTTTATATGCTTCAACCGCAACATCACAAGCGGTTCCTTTACCCGCAGCGCCTAAATCAATTCCGCTACCTTCTTTCACAAGCTTTGCTCTTTTTACATCTTCGTTAATCCTAAGAAAATTATAATTTACCAACGGAAGATTATTTTCAATCTCTGTAGTAGAAGGTATTCTCTGGTTTTCACCTCCGAAATCCCATAGTTTAGAAATCGGTAATATTGTAAAATCATAAGCTTGCATACTTCTTTTCGATACATCAACACTCTTCAAAAGGACATCCAATGTTACATCATCAAGATCTATCCATTCTTTACCCGATCCATTGTTAATTTTTGATATTGCAGAGTCATCTATCCTCCAAGATATCTTTTTTTCAAGATTTTTTATATCAACTATTGCAGCGTTAGCTGCATTTTCAGAATTTTTCCCATATACTGTTTGCTGTACATAAGAGCCCATGGCTGTACTTGCACTGCTAAAAGATTTCTCTTTTTTATCTACTTTATCGAACATTATAAGCAAAGTTACAATAATAGCTATTAATACTGTAAATAAAACAATATATGCTTTAAAAGAGTTTTTATTACTGATATTATACAATACAATCTCTCCTAATCAGAGCAAGATTTAACGTCAAAATTTAGTTAAAAATAATTTTATCATTTAACTCAACTATTTTCAAGCTATGTTCAGAATAATATTTAAAAAGTTTGCACAATAAAAAAACATAATTAGTATGAATTAATATCCGGTGTAAAAAACATATTAAAAATATTTACATTACTTTTTCTTTGTGATATAATTTGCAAAGTAGCCAATTCTCAGTTTAGGGGGTATTCCTTATAAGGTATTCACACCAGCCCTTTACTTAGAATTATGGTAATAATTTTTTAAAGGTGGAATAAAATTGTTAAAAGAAGAAAAAACTGCTCTTATTAATGAGTATGCAAAACACGAAAGCGATACAGGTTCTCCTGAAGTTCAAATTGCACTATTAACTAAAAGAATTAACGATCTAACAGCTCATCTTAAAACACACAAAAAAGACCATCATTCACGTCGTGGCCTTTTAAAGATGGTTGGTCAGAGAAGAAATCTTTTAAATTATCTAATGAGATCAGATATCGAAAGATATCGTTCTATCATCTCAAGATTAGGTATACGTAAATAGTTTCTATTAAATTATAGGCAAGTGACATTGTTGCTTGCCTGTAGCTGTATACTGAGGACTTGTAACAAAATTAAACTTGCTGAGAATAGTTGAATTTAAGCGGTATAAACTATAATACCACTTAAATTAGATTAAATCGGTAAGCCAGATATTTTAAAACACAAAAAATGGAAAGCTAATTGGCTATTAGCAGTGAAACGGATGCTCAATTCTTATTTATATAAAATATTTTTTAACTGAGCCTCGGTTTTATTGCTAAACCATAGGTTTTCCAAAAATTGTTTGGAGGAACATAAATGTTTGAAAATTTCAAAATCTTTGAAACCACTTTTGCAGGAAGGCCACTAATAATTGAAACAGGAAAAATTGCCCAGCTTGCAAATGGATCATGTTTTGTAAGATATGGTGATACAGTTGTTAATGTAGCTGTAACAGCATCTGCAAAGCCAAGGGATGGAGTAGACTTCTTTCCTTTATCGGTTGATTTCGAAGAAAAATTATACGCCGTAGGAAAAATTCCAGGGTCATATTCAAAGCGCGAAGGCAGACCTACCGATAAAGCAATTCTTACATCAAGAGTAATAGATAGACCTATCAGGCCCTTATTCCCAAAAGATATGCGTAATGATGTGTCTGTTGTTTGTACAGTAATGAGTGTAGACCCAGATTGTTCACCTGAAATAGCCGCTATGGTGGGTACATCTATTGCCTTATCAATATCAGATATTCCTTGGAATGGACCTATTTCCGGTGTAAGTGTTGGATATATTGATGGAGAATATATAATAAATCCAACTCTTGAACAAAGAGAAAAATCTGAAATGGCAGTTACCGTTGCGTCTACAGATAAATTAATAGCTATGATCGAGGCTGGCGCCAATGAAGTAAGCAACGATGTTATGTTTAACGGTATAATGGCAGGTCATAAGGCTAATCAAGATATAATTGAATTTATAAAAGGAATTCAAAAAGAAATTGGCAAAGATAAATTTGAATACCCCAGCAATGAACCAGATTCTGAAATGCTTGAAGCAGTTAAAAATTTAGTAATAGACGATGTTAAATATGCTTTAGATACAGACGATAAAACTGTTCGTGATGAAAGACTTAAACCAATATACGAAAAAGTTCATGAGCACTTTGCAGAAATATACCCAGATCAAGAGTCTAAGCTAGACGAATGTATGTATAAAACTCAAAAATACATTGTGCGTAGATGGCTTTTAGACGAACAAAAGCGTGTAGACGGCCGTGGGATGGATGAATTAAGGCCTTTAGCTTCAGAGGTTGCTCTTCTTCCAAGGGCTCACGGATCAGGACTATTTACAAGAGGACAAACTCAGGTTTTAACTGTGGCTACATTAGGTCCTGTTAGAGATCAACAACTCTTAGATGGCATCGATAGTGAAGAATCTAAACGATATATGCATCATTACAATTTCCCGTCATATTCTGTTGGAGAAACTAGACCTAGCAGAGGACCAGGCAGACGAGAAATTGGACATGGAGCTCTTGCTGAAAGAGCTTTAGTTCCTGTAATCCCATCTGCTGAAGAATTTCCTTATTCAATAAGACTTGTCTCTGAAGTGGTTTCATCTAATGGTTCTACCTCACAAGGTTCCATCTGCGGTTCAACTTTAGCATTAATGGATGCAGGTGTTCCAATAAAAGCACCTGTTGCCGGAATATCTTGCGGACTTATCACAGAAGGCGATCGTTTTATGACTATGGTTGATATCCAAGGGCTTGAAGATTTCTTTGGAGATATGGATTTTAAGGTCGGTGGAACTCATAAAGGTATAACAGCCATACAAATGGACTTAAAGATAGATGGATTAACTCCTGAAATAATTAAAGAAGCTTTAGAAAAGACATATAAAGCACGTATATATATACTAGATGAAATCATGTTAAAAGCTATTGATAAGCCAAGAGCGGAACTTTCTAAATATGCACCTAAAATGCTCTCTAAAACAATTCCTGTTGACAAAATTCGCGAAGTTATTGGTGCAGGAGGAAAAGTTGTACAGAAAATCTGTGCTGAATGTGATGTCACTTTGGATATCCAAGATGACGGTTTGGTATTTATATCCGGTATGGATATAAATAATTGTAATAGGGCTATGGAAATAATAAATACTATAGTAAATGATCC
>CAKSUE010000078.1 GCA_934501135.1 uncultured Eubacteriales bacterium
AACATATACACTATAACATGATAAACCTTATTTTTTAAATGTCAAGTGTAAAGGTTTAATCATACTAAATTTAAATAAAATTTAATATATCATTATATCTTATTAAAGATATAACATATATTTATTAGACTAAATATTAAGATTTTATTCCCTTTATTTGAATAAATATACATATACTTGTTGACTAACCATTAAATAGATTCTTTTAATTTATTTTTAAATGTGATATAATTTATTGGGTATTAATTAAAATAAGGGAGGTTTAAAGGCATATTTAGAATAAATACGTCTCAAAAATCATATGAAATTAATATCATGGAATGTTAATGGCCTAAGAGCCTGCTTAAATAAAGGATTTATCGATTATTTTAAAAGCACTGATCCAGACTTTTTTTGCATACAAGAAACAAAAATGAATCCCTCTCAAGCTGATATTAATATTGATGGATATTTTCAATATTGGAATAGCGCTGAAAAAAATGGATATTCTGGAACTGCAATATTTACAAAACATAAGCCATTATCTGTTAAGAACGATATTGACATAGAAATGCATTCACATGAGGGACGAGTAATCACTTTAGAAATGGAAAATTTCTTTTTAGTTAATTGTTACACTCCTAACTCCAAAGAAAAGTTGGCTAGATTAGATTACAGGATGCTTTGGGAGGACGATTTTAGAAATTATCTTGTATCTCTCGATAAATTAAAACCCGTAATACTATGTGGGGACTTAAATGTTGCTCATAATGAAATTGATTTAAAAAATCCTAAAACAAATAGAAGAAATGCTGGTTTTTCTGATGAAGAGAGGAATAAAATGACCCTGCTTCTAAACTCAGGATTTGTTGATACCTTTAGGTACTTTTATCCTGAAAAATCAGGTATATATTCATGGTGGTCTTATAGATTTAATGCAAGAAAAAATAATGCTGGATGGCGTATTGATTATTTTATTGTATCTGAACGCTTTATAAAAAATATAAAAGATTCTATCATTCATGATGATGTATTGGGAAGTGATCATTGTCCTGTTGAAATTATTATTTAAATTCTTTATAAAGTGATTTATTATTAAACTTAGTACAAAAGGAGTGAAAACTATGGTAGAAGTAAAAAATCTTTTTAAGAGTTATGGAAATAAATTGGCACTCGATAATGTTAGCTTCTCGGTTAGTGAAGGTGAAATTCTAGGCTTTTTAGGTCCTAACGGAGCTGGTAAATCTACCACTATGAACATTATCTCTGGTTATCTTTCTTCAACAGAAGGAACAATTAGCATTGATAATTGCGATATTTTCGATGATCCTATTAATGCAAAATCAAAAATAGGATATCTTCCAGAACAGCCTCCACTATATTTGGATATGACTGTGGATGCATATTTAAAATTTATGTTTGATCTAAAAAAAGTAAAATTGCCAAAAGAAGATCATATTGCCGACATTTGTGAATTAGTAAAAATAAGTGATGTTAGAAAGAGGCTAATTAAAAATTTATCTAAGGGTTTCAAGCAAAGAGTAGGTTTAGCTCAGGCTCTTCTAGGAAATCCACCTGTTTTAATTTTGGATGAGCCAACTGTTGGATTAGATCCTAAACAAATAATAGAAATAAGAAATCTTATAACAGAACTTGGTAAAAAACATACTATAATTCTTTCATCGCATGTATTACCTGAAATACAAGCAATATGTGATAGAATAGTTGTTATTAATAAGGGTAGAGTTATTGCTGATGATACCACCGAAAACTTATCTAAGCGTTTAAATCAATCTGAAAGTTATATTGTTCAGATATATGGTGAACCCGATAAAATTACAAGCGCTCTTAAAGAAATTCACGGTGTTGTATCTATTGAAAGAAACTCTGAAAAAGAAGAAAATTTATTTGAATATAATATATGTGTTAACCCTGACAGTTCAATTGACATACGAAAAGAGATATTTAAAAAATTAACTGAAATAGAGGCTCCTCTTGTAAAAATTGAGGAATCTAAACTTGATCTTGAGGAAATATTCCTAAAACTAACAGACAATGATGTTTCTAAGTTAGAGTTAGAAAATAAAAATATCGATACCTCAGTAGACATAAGTGAAAAAAACGCTGAATTCACAGAACAAAATAATTCTAAAAAATTAGATGATGAAGAACTGGATTCTAATATACCCAACAAAGAATCTGAGTGCGGAGGTGAAAACTAATGTTAGCTATTATAAAAAGAGAAATAAAGACATATTTTTCTTCAGCAATAGGATATGTCTTTCTAGCGATATTCTTTGCATTAGAAGGATGGATTTTTTCTGCATCTTCTTTATATTCAAATAATTCAAGTTTGACTTATGTATATAAGTATCTTTTTATATTTACTTGTTTTGTTGTTCCTATTCTTACAATGAGACTAATCAGTGAAGACAAAAAGCAAAAAACCGACCAAGCACTTTATACAGCACCAATTAGAATTTCTTCAATTGCGTTAGGTAAATTTATATCTGCAGTAATTGTATTTACTATTGCAATTTCAATTACACTTGTATATGCATTAGTTATATCTTTCTTTACAATGCCAGAATGGCCTGTAGTTATCGGTAGCTTTATTGGAATTTTACTGTTTGGATCCTCATTAATTTCTATTGGTGTGTTTCTTTCTTCTTTAACAGAGAATCAGGTTATAGCTGCCATTAGCACTCTTGGCGTAGGGTTATTTGTAATATTTATGGATTCTATTACATCTACTATTAAAATAAAATTTATAAAATCGGCTTTAACGTCTTTATCATTTAATAATCACTACCAAAACTTTTCTTTAGGAATATTTAATTTCACCGATATAATATTCTTTTTAACTGTTTCAGCACTGTTTATTTTTCTAACTGTTTATGTTTTAGATAAAAAAAGATGGAATTGAGAGGAGTGATTATATGGAAAAGCAAAAAAATAATCAGAATGCAAATAAAGCAGCATCTGATGATACTAAAACAAAAAATAAAATTAGTAATTATTTTAAGAATAAAAGAAAAAGGCGAGGAGCTATATCAACTACAATTACAGTTTTAGTTATAGTAGCCACAATACTTATTAATCTTGGAGCTTCTGCTCTTGACGATAAGTATAACTTAAGTTTAGACTTAACAAAAAACCATTCCTTTAAATTAACGGACCAGTCAAAAGAGTTCATAAAAAATATTGATAAAAATGTTGAAATAGCAATCCTTGCAACTGAAGAAAATTTTGTAGCAAATGGTGATTATTTCATACAAGCTAATTCTGTTATAAAAGATTATGAAAGAAATTCAGATAAAATAGAAGTTAAATATATAGATTTAGATAGTAACCCAGCATATGTAAATAATTATCCCAACGAGCAACTTACGGATAACTCTGTTATCGTAAGCTGCGGCGATAAGTATAAAGTAGTAACAGTACAAGACTTATTTAATATTCAGTCTTCTTATTATGGCTCTATTATTTCTGCATCCGAAGCTGAACAAGCTATGACTTCTGCTATTATGTTTGTTTTAAATGATAATCCAACAAAAATATCGGTCATTAGCGGATATGGAGAAGGAGATTCATATGCATTTGTATCGTTATTAACTAAAAACAATTACGAGGTTAATACAGTTGATATTTTGTCTGAAGACATTCCTGCTGATTCTGCAATGGCTATTGTATTTTCTCCAGATAGAGATTACGACAGCGATGGAATAAGCAAATTAGAAAAATATCTTAATAACGATGGTAATTTCGGTAAAAACCTTTTTGTTATTTTAAACCCGCAAAAAGATGATCAAGAAAATCTTAACAGATTCTTAGAATCTTGGAATATAAAGGTTGGCGATGGACTAGTATTTGATACAAATTCAAAGAATTTATTAGTATCGGGAAGTCCATATTATGCTAAACATGAATACGTAGACGAAGAATTTTCTGAGGGAGTCTCTAACACAAACATACCAGTAACAATACCTTTTGCAAAACCTTTGGAAATTTTAGACACTAACGTTGTCCGCACTTTACTCCAAAGCTCGGAAACATCTGGAGTTATACCAAGCTCTGCAGATGAAAACTGGGTACCTAGCGATGAAGATATGAAAGGTCCTATCCCATCAATGGTAATCTCAAATAAAAATAACGAAGCTGATTTAAAGTCTTCAGTAACCGTTGTAGCATCTGAAGCAGCTTTTGACTCACAGATTTTATCTAGAACAGCTCTTAACAATTCATCATATTTCATTAACTCTGTTAATATTATTACAGAAAAAGAAGATTCTGGCATAACCATAGAATCTAAAACGATAGATCGTAATGAACTATCTATAACTGCATTCCAAGCTACTGTATTAGGTGCTATATTTGTTATAAGTATTCCTCTGGCATTACTTATAACAGGATTAATTGTATGGATACGCAGAAGAAATCTATAATTATACACATAGAGATTGCTTTTAGTTACACAGCAAAACCTTCACTACTTGTTGATAGTGAAGGTTTTGTTTATTTTTTTTCTTTTTGGATTTTTTCAATTGAAGCTATTTTAATAGCTATACAAAATAATTCCATGGCTTTTTCTAATTCCTCTACAGGAGGATAAGTTGGAGCTATTCTTATGTTTCTATCGTCTTGATCTTTTCCTTTAGGATAAGTAGCGCCGGCAGGAGTTAAAACAAGACCTGCAGCTTTACAGAGTTCCACAGTCCTTTTTGCGCAGTTCTGCATAACGTCTACACTTATAAAGTATCCCCCATTAGGATTAGTCCAGTTAACTAAGTTAGTGCCCTCAAAATTCATTTTCAGCTTGTTTACAACCATTTCAAACTTGGGTTTAAGAATTTCTTTATGTTTTTTCATATGTTCCAACATACCATCAAAATTCTTGAAAAAGTGTATATGCCTTAACTGATTTATTTTATCATAACCTATAGTTTGAATAGAATATCTCTTTTTAAAGACATTTAAGTTTTCAGGAGAGGCTGCCATCGCCGCAACGCCTGAGCCCGGAAACGTAATTTTTGAAGTAGAGCAGAATACAAT
>CAKSUE010000079.1 GCA_934501135.1 uncultured Eubacteriales bacterium
ACTATGTATATAAATGAATAAATTAGTACGGAATTTGTAGCATCTTCGCAACACAGTAGCAAGCAAAGAAAACACCCCACCTATAAAAATAGGTAGGGCATTTTTATTCAATCTACAATATATTGTTTAAGTAATATATATTCTATCCTTCATAATGGATATATTGTTCTATAGACTGCTCTAGATTGTTGCTACAGCATCCATTAAAATAATACGAATATGCATACCGATGATTCATATCTTCAATATATAGAAATTCCACAACTTATAAATCTATTCCTTCTCTTTTAATAATGTTTTTTGGCATATAGGTCACTTACATTTAGCGTCTTTACCAAACAATTGATCTGTGGTAATTACAAGCGTGATCATAATTATAACCCCAATCAAATTGTTCTGAAAAGCTTAGCTCTTCTAATGATTCTTCATCTTCTGTATCTCTCACCAATCTATTATACTGACTTCCACATGCTCTTTGAATATCCTTAACATTTAGCACACTTCCTTCTTCTAACATAATTTTTTTCAGTGAATCTGTGTCAAATGCACCAAACTCTAACAAAGTAACACTCTTAGGTATAGTTATTGTCCTAATATTAGCAAATTTAAATGCTCTAATACCAACTACACAAAGGTTTTCTGGTAGTTCCGTTAATTCGAGAGTTGAGCAGCCCATAAATGCACATAAACCAATTTCAGTCAGGCTTTCTGGTAGTTCTGTTAACTGTAAGGATCGGCAACACTCAAATGCTGCTGCACCTATTTTATTAACACCTTCTGGTAGTTCTATTAATTGAAGAAGCACGCAATTTCTAAATGTATATGCACTGATTTCAGTAAGGTTTGCTGGTAGCTCTTCTAAGGATATGTGCCAACAATTTTCAAACGCACTCTCATCGATCTTAGTAATATTTTCTGGTAATTCTGTTAAGTTGAGATTATAGCATCCCTCGAATGCACCATAACTAATTTTAGTAAGACTCTCTGGGAGTTTTATTGACCATAGACCCCTACATCCCACAAATGCACTTGCACCTATTTTAGTAATGCTTTCTGGCAAAATTACATCAGTAATGTTATCATTATATGAAAAAACTGAATCTCCTATAGATGTAACTGTGTACCTTTTACCTTCAATAATAACATCTTGTGGAATCTCGATAACTTCCTCACCATTTTCCTCATCATTGTTCTCATATAATACGAGTTCTACTTCCGAATCTGATATAGGCTTAAAAACTAATCCACTTCTAGGAGAAACATATATATTATCTAATATTTCTTGTTTAAAAACTTGATCTCCCTCGTATACCCATCTTACTTTTTCACCTTCAGTATTTGGTAGCCTTTTTAAGAATTCAGCATCTAAAGCATCTTCCATAGATTCTGAGATACTAATCGATTCTCTGTCATCGGCGTAAACTTGTACAGTCACTTGACTTACTCCACTTGAAGCAATAATTGCTCCCATCATTAATGCTAACATTCCTTTACTTTTCATAAATTATACTCCTTCTTATTTTATTATTCCACCTTGCGCAAGCGAGTATAACATCTTTCAAAGGCAATGTCAACAGAATTTACTAAAAATAACACAGTATACATAAATAAATTAGGATAAAAATTACGGTATTTTTTATAGGCAAGATACTTTTACTTAGATTATCCTAATTTTTCTCCAGTGTCTATATCATATTTTGTACGGCAAATCTGACAAGCAAATTGTCTAGGTATTGGCATTCCTTTTCTACATAATCGCTCAATTTCATAACACTTGTATTTATAGCTTTCTTCAAAACATTCTCTGCACAAATAGTGATGTATCTTAGGATGACAAGGGAATTCTACAATTTCGTCACCGACGCTAAACGGAGTTATGCATACTGGGCATTCATTTTGTTCTCCTAGTTCATCTAAATTGCTTATCGTTTTATGTTTCCAAAATATACCTTCAATCTCATCCACGTTTACTATTTTTACTTGTTCAATATAATCCCCATATGAACGTTTTAAATCTTCATCAGTTAAGCTGCTCCCTAATTTTAAAGCAATCATTCTTAACGAATTTGTATTAAATGCACATCTCCCTAATTCAGTAACAGTCGCAGGTATAATTATTCTTCTGATATTAGCACCAAAAAATGTATATTCACCGATTTCTAAAAGGCCCTCAGGAAGTTCTGTTAAGCTTAGTCTACGACAAAAATAAAATGCCCTCTCACCGATTCTAGTAATTCCTGATGGAAGTTCCGTTAATTGGAGGTTCGGGCAATCTGCAAATGCCTCATCACCGATTTCAGTAATTCCTGACGGGAGCTTTACTAATTGGAGGTCTGAGCAATCCGAAAATGCCATATCATTTATTTTTGTAATTCCTGATGGGAGTTCTGTTAAGCGCAGGCCATAACACCAACCAAATGCCCCAACACCAATTTCAGTAATTCCTGATGGGAGTTCTGTTAATTTGATACATCGACATTTATTAAATGTATATTCACCGATTTCAGTAATTCCTGACGGGAGTTCTGTTAACTGGATTCTTTTGCAATACGCAAATGCCCTTTTACCGATCTTAGTAATTCCCGCTGGTAGCTCTTTTAACTCGAGATATCGACAACCACAAAATGCACCTTCACCGATTTCAGTAATACTTGACGGCAAAGTTATATTAATACTGGCACAATTTTCAAAGGCCCAATTTCCTATAGAGGTTACTGTGTAAGTTTTACCTTCAATAATAACATTTTGTGGAACATTAACATCTTTATTATAAAACAGACTAAAATCAAAGTATACAAGTTGTACCTCTGTATCTGATATAGGTTCAAAAACTAAGTTTCTTTCAGAAGTATATAGATCGCGTTCTACTAATGAACTCCATTTATCTCCCATCAAACTCCTTCCACCTCTGCTAAATGTTCGTGGCCTAATTTTTGTTAATGGTTCAGCATCTAAAGTATCTTCCATAGATTTTGAACTGCAGATTAATTTTCCATCATCCGCATAAACCTGTACAGCCGTTTGGCTCATTCTACTTGAAGCAATAATTGCTCCCATCATTAACGCCAATATCTTTTTACTTTTCATAAATTTGACCCCTCTTTATTTTATTATTCAATCTCGCGCAAGCGAGTATAACATCTTTCAAAGGCAATGTCAACAGAATTCACTAAAAATAATAGGGTGCACATAAATAAATTAGGATAAAACTCACGTTATTTTTATATTATTATAGCAAATAAGGAAATTCACACTATTTAAAACATCTTAAAATAAATATCCCCCGGCATAGCCGAGGGACTCTTATTATTGCATAATAAAAATATTTGATTTTAATACATAAAACTTTAATTAGTAATCAAACCCATTATAAATATCACTGCAATAAGAACTGGTGCCACATATTTTAAAATAAAAGAAAATGGTTTTCTAAATTTAAAAGACTTTGACCCATATTCTATTTCATCAGACAATTCATCGGGTCCTAATATATATCCAACAAATATACACATAAATATAGCGCTTAATGGCATTAAAATTTTATCTGTTAAATACCCCATTGCGTCAAATATATTAAGTCCAAACACTGTTAGATTTGAAAGGCTTCCCATAGACAAAGAAGCCAGTGCTCCTACAATGGCAATTAAGCTCGCCGTAGTAATAGTTGCAGTTATTCTTTTCCAGCCAAAACTATCAATAAGGAATGCTGCTACAACCTCAAGAAGGGACATAGCAGATGTAGCTGCCGCAATAAATATTAAGACAAAGAATGCAAAGCCCAATATACCTCCAAAAGACATTGATTCAAAAACTGCCGGCAAAATTCCAAAAATTAGTCCTGGTCCCGCAGCTGGCTCATATCCAAAAGCAAAGACTGCTGGAAAAATTGCTAACCCTGCTAATATCGCAACAAGTGTATCTAAACCTGAAACTATTAAAGAATTTTTTTGTAAATTAGTATCCTTCTTCAAATAACTTCCATAAGTGATAGTAATACCCAAACCTAAACTTAAACTAAAAAATACTTGGCCCATAGCTGAAAACACTACATCTGTAAAGTGCTTTAAATCTGATACTGCCTCAAATTTAGGCAAAAACATAAATTTAATGCCTTCTAAAGAGCCTCCAAGCGTACATGAACGAATTGCTACTATAATTAGCAACACAAAGAGTCCAGGTAAAAGTATCTTACTAGATGCTTCTATTCCTTTCTCAACACCTAAAATAATTATAACCGCACAAATTCCTATAAAAATTATATGCCACACTACTGGTTCTATTGGGTTTGAAATAAAACTTGAAAAATAAGCTTGCTTATCAACGCCAAAGCTTCCTCCAGTTAAATATGTCCAGCAATACTTTAGGACCCAGCCACCTACAACACTGTAATACGAAAGTATGATAAATGAACAAACAACACAAATCCCACCAACAAATGACCACTTTTTATTTAATGACTTATAAGCCCCAACAGCACTTAGCTGAGTTTTTCTTCCTAAAGACATCTCTACAAGTAATAAAGGTACACCAAGAATTATAACAAACAAAATATATAAAAATAAAAATAGTCCACCACCATTAGAACCCGCAATATATGGAAATTTCCACAAATTTCCGAGTCCGATAGCTGATCCAGCTGCTGCAATTACAAACCCTAAAGAAGAAGAGAAGCTTCCCCGATTATTTTTTGAATTTTCTGACATTTAAATTCTCCTCAATTATATTTTTCTAAATAATTCTATCAAAAAAATCATATATTGTCAAAAATTGTGAACATCAAATTAATAAAATCCTTTTATATAACATAACCCCGTATTTAATTAAATACAGGGTTATAAAATCTTTATTAAAGTAATATACAAATAAGTCCGTTACATCCATCATTAATAATTCTCTCTATTGTTTCCTTAACTTTTATTCTTGCATCTTCTGGCATTCTATTTAATTTGTTATGTAAACCTTCATTTACAAGTTCGTGTAATGATTTTCCAAATATATTTGATTCCCAAATTTTAAGAGGGTTTT